>CAZGJO010000150.1:0-5397 GCA_964525685.1 uncultured Ectothiorhodospiraceae bacterium
GGCGGGGAACGCTGATGGCTCATAATCAATCCAGAGGACACACGATGAGACAACAGGGAGACGAGGTCCAGGGCGCGCTCATGGGTCCGGACCGGCCCGATTACCCCCGTCCCCGGGGTGAACCGTTGGTCTTCGTGGTGGAGGACGACGAACTGCAGGGTGAGGCGGTGAGCTGCATTCTGCAGGAATGGGGCTATCGCGTGCGTCTGTTTGGAGCGTTGTCGGACTTCGGAGTGGCCCTCAAGGGCGCGGCCCAGAGAGGCGAGCCGCCTGCCGCTGTGGTCATGGACATGGCCTTCCCCGAAGGGGATCTGGCGGGTGCCGAGACCCTGCGGGAGCTGCGGCGGGTGCACGGGGAGGCCCTTCCCCCGGTCCTGTTCCTGTCGGTGCGCCAGGATCTGGATGCCCGACTGGCCGCCTATCGCAGTGGTTCGGTCAGCTACCTGAACAAGCCGGTGGAGGCCCGCTGTCTGCTGCGCCAGCTCGACGCCATCACCCGGCGGCTGCCCAGCGAGCCGTACCGCGTGCTGATGGTCGAGGACGAGGCCCTGATCCTGGAGGCGCAGACCGCGGTATTGCGTGGCACCGGGATGGCCGTGACCGCCCTGACCGAGCCGCGCCGGGCGCTGGAACAGATCGAGGCCATCGATCCGGAGGTCATCGTCCTGGACCTCCACATGCCGGACATCAGTGGTGCGGAGCTGGCGGCGCTGTTGCGCGAAGAGGCGCGTTATCAGGAGGTTCCGATCGTTTTCCTCTCCGGCGAGGTCGACGAGGACTGGCAAGTGGGGGCCCTGAATCAGGGGGGGGACGAATTCCTGTCCAAACCGGTGGAGCCCGCTCACTTGAGCAGCCGGGTTGCAAGTTGGGCCCGCCGCAGCCGTGAATTGCGCCATCGCCGAGAACAACTACAGGCGATGCTCCGCGAGCGCGAGCAGGAGCATCAGGCCCTGAACCATCACGCCATCGTCAGCATCGCCGATGCGGCTGGCAACATCACCTACGTGAACGATATGTTCTGTCGCATCAGTGGCTACGCTCGCGAGGAACTGCTGGGCCGAAACCACCGTATGCTCAAGTCGAGCACGCACCCCGACAGCCTCTACCACGAGATGTGGGAGACCATCGCCTCCGGCCGGGTCTGGAGCGGCGAGGTCTGCAATCGGCGCAAGGACGGGGGCTTCTACTGGGTCGAATCGACCATCACCCCCTTTGTCGACGCAGAGGGGCTGCCGTATCAATACGTCTCGCTGCGTACCGACATTACCGAGACCAAGCGGATCCAGCAGGAAGCGGAGAGACAGGCCCGTGAGCGTGGTGAGCGAATCAAGGAAGCGCATTGCTTGGAAGCGGTCTTTGAGGTCTTGATGGACGAATCCCTGGCGGATGAGGAACTCCTCGGCCGGGTCGTCGATCTGATCCCGTCCGGCTGGACGGTACCAGAGGAGACCGTTGCGCGGATCTGTTTTGGCTCGAGCTGCTACAGCACCATCGGTTTTGCCGAGACGGCGCGGTACATCACTGCCCCGATCCCGTATCACCAGGATGGGAAGTACGCGGTCGAGGTCTTCCGCAAGGTTTCGGACGACCACATCGGCGAGGCATTCAAGCCGGAAGAGCACACATTGCTGACCAAGATCGCGCAGCAGATTGGGCTCATCATGGCCCGGCGCCACGAGCAGCGCGAACAGACGGTGTTTGCCCACATCATCGACTCGGTCGTTGACGGCGTCGTGGTGATCGACGGTGAGGGCACTATTCGCCAAGCAAATCCTGCAGCCTGCGGGATCTTCGGTTACGAGCAGGCAGCAGTGCTTGGCCACAATATCTCCATGCTGATGCCGGAACCCCATCGGTCACAGCACGACGGCTACCTCCACCGATACCTCTCCACGGGGAATGCCTCCCTCCTCAATCGCCAGGTCGAGGTGACCGCTCTGCGTGCTGATGGTGCGGAATTCCTGATGGAAACCACGGTCACCCAGATCAGCCTGGGTGATGCACCGTATTTTGTCGGTCTGTTGCGTGACATTACCGTCCGCAAGGAAGAGGAGCAGGCGCTGGTCGAGGCGCGGGAGGAGGCTGAACGGGCCAACCAGGCCAAGTCCGAATTCCTCTCCAGCATGAGCCACGAGCTGCGCACGCCGATGAACGCCATCATCGGCTTTTCCCAGCTGCTCGAATACGACGACGCCCTGGATGAGGAGCAGCAGGACAACGTCCAGGAGATCCTCAAGGCGGGCAACCACCTGCTGGAGCTGATCAACGAGGTTCTCGATCTGGCCCGGGTCGAGTCCGGCCGTCTCAGCCTCTCCCTGGAGGCGGTGGCGCTGGGGCCGGTGGTGGAGGAATGCCTTTCCCTGACCGAGGCCCTGGCGCGTCAGCACGGCATCGAACTGCACTACGACATCCCCGAAGAGGTGTGGGTCCGCGCCGATCGCACGCGGCTCAAACAGGTGCTGCTGAATCTGCTGACCAATGCGGTGAAGTACAACCGTGAGCAGGGCGAAGTGCATCTGCGCTTCGAGGTGCGAGAGGACCGCCTGCGCCTGAGGGTGACCGATACCGGCCACGGGATCCCGCCTGAGAAACTGGACGGGCTGTTCGAGCCCTTCAACCGTCTCGGCGCCGAGAACGGCGAGGTGGAGGGCACCGGCATCGGCCTGACCATTACCCGTCGGATCATGGAGATGATGGGCGGCAGCGTGGAAGTCGAGAGCGAGGTCGGCGTCGGCAGTACCTTCTGGCTGGAACTGCCGCTGGAGTCGGCCATGGAAATGGAAGACGGGGCCGCGAAAGGGGACGCCCGGGGCACGCCCGTGTCTGCGGGCGCCGAAGCCGAGCACCGGGTGCTCTACATCGAGGACAACCCGGCCAACCTGAGGCTGGTCGCGAGCATTCTGGGAAAATTACCCCACATCCACCTGCAGACGGCCCATCTCCCGGAGCTGGGTCTGGAACTGGCCCGGGCCCACAAACCGGCATTGATCCTGCTGGATATCAACATGCCGGGAATGGACGGCTACCAGGTGCTCGAGGCCCTCCGCGATGATCCGGAACTGAGCCATGTGCCGGTGGTCGCCGTATCGGCCAATGCCATGCCGCGGGATATCGAGCGTGGCAGGGCGGCCGGCTTCAACGACTATCTGACCAAGCCCATCCAGGTCCGCCCCTTTATCGACAGTGTCGAATACTGGTTGAGCCGGACTGCGCAGAGAGGGGAAGACCAATGAACGGTGTTACCGCTGAACGCCATGATGCCTGCATCTTCATCGTCGATGACGAACCGGCCAATCTCAAACTGCTGGACAAGATGCTGGCCTCGCAGTGCTATCGGCAACGGGTGTTGATCCAGGACCCGCGCGATGTTCTGCCCCGCTATCAGGAGGTCCGTCCCGACCTGATCCTGCTCGACATCAACATGCCGCATCTGGATGGGTACCAGGTGATGGAGCAGCTGAACGCCCTGGATGACCCGCTGTTGCCGCCCATCATCATCCTCACTGCCCAACATGGGCAGGATTATCTGCTGCGGGCCCTGGAAACCGGTGCTCGTGATTTTGTCGGCAAGCCCTTCGACCGCAACGAGCTGCAGATGCGGGTGCGCAACCTGCTCGACGCCCAACTGGCCCATCGGATGTTGCACGAGCAGAAGGACGTGCTCGAGTCGATGGTCCGCGAGCGGACCCGGGCGTTGCACGACACCCGTCTGCAGGTGGTGCAACGGCTGGGCCGGGCGGCGGAGTACCGGGACGAGGAGACCGGCAACCATATTCTGCGCATGAGCTATATCTGCGAGCGGCTGGCGCGCGCCATCGGCTGGGATGACGAGCGCTGCGACCTGATCCTGAACGCCAGTCCGATGCACGACATCGGCAAGATCGGCATTCCCGACGCCGTGTTGCAGAAACCCGGTCGCTTCGACCCGGAGGAGCGGGCGATCATCGAGACCCACGCCGCGATCGGGGCCGAGTTGCTGGAGGGCGATGACTCCGAGTTGATGACCATGGCCCGTGATATCGCCCGGACCCATCACGAGAAGTGGGACGGCAGCGGCTATCCCAGTGGCCTGAGCGGCGATGCGATCCCCATCGCGGGGCGCATCGCCGCACTGGCCGACGTCTTCGATGCCCTGACCTCGGAGCGCCCCTACAAGACGGCGTGGACGGTGGAGGCCGCAGTCGACCTGATCCGGGAGAACAGCGGTACGCACTTCGATCCTGCCCTGGTCGAGGTCTTCCTGCGCGAACTCCCCCATATCATCGTCATCCGTGAACGGTTTTCTGAGTCGGGGTGACGACGGGCTCTTCCACAAGGATAATAGCAGTCCTTTCTGGTACGGTTATTGCTAAATGATTTACTGTAAGTAGTGGGGTGCGGGCCTCCATCTTCAACATAAAACGGCCGAATGAGGGGAGACCCCCTCAGCCACAAGGAGCGAGCAATGAATTTCCATTCCCTTGGCTTTCGCATCGTCGCCTTTGCCAGCGCCACAATCACTGTGCTGGTGGCCGTGCTGTTCGTCCTCTACGTCATCGACGAACGGCAGGACACCATCGAGCGCGAGGTCAATGAGGCGCGTGCCATCATCCTGATGGCGGAGTCGGTGCGCGAGGAGATGTCGCGCAAGTGGGAGCTGGGGCTGTTCAGTCCGCAGATCCTGCGGGAGAAGGAGTACGGCAGTGACGCCGAGCGGCGCGAGCTGATCATGGCGGCGATCCCGGTGGTCACTGCCTGGGAGACCGCCCAGGCGAAGGCGGACGAGGCCGGCTATGAGTTCCTGACCCCGCGTGAGGGGGCCCGCAACGAGGAGAACGAGCCGAACCGGTTGCAGCGCGAGGCGCTGAACCACTTCGCCGACAACCGCAATGCCACCGAGTACCACGTCATCGATCGGGAGCGCAACGCGGTACGCTACTTCCGCCCCGTGCGGCTGGACGAGACCTGCATGTACTGCCACGGCGACCCGGCCACGTCCATGGAGGTCTGGGGGCGTGACGACGGTCGCGACATCACCGGCTTCCGCATGGAGAACAAGCAGGTCGGTGACCTCCATGGCGCCTTCGAGGTGGTCAAATCGCTGGATGCCGCCGACGCGGCGCTGCGCAACACCTTGCTGGTCGGTGCCGGTTTGGCGCTCGTTCTCCTCGGCGTGGCTGGCGGCGTGCTCTTTCTCTGGGTCCGCCGACGGGTGACTTGGCCGTTGGCTGCCGCCAACGAAGGGATGCACACTGCCGAGCAGAATGGCGATCTCAACTACCGCATGGTCATCCAAGGTCGTGACGAACTGGCCCAGATGTCCGACGGCTTCAACAGCTTCATGCAGCGTATCCAGACGCTGGTGCAGCAGGTGACCCAGTCGGCCAGGGATGTCGGTGAGTCGGCCAACGAGGTGGC
>CAZGJO010000151.1:0-5333 GCA_964525685.1 uncultured Ectothiorhodospiraceae bacterium
GAGCAGTGCGGCATGCGCCTCGGGGGGGTCCACCACGTCCGGCTGCTGGAACAGGTCCCCCTGCGGGGCGGGCGTTGTCTCTTGGGTCATGCCGTGATTGTACGGGAAAAGGGGCGCGGGCGTGTAGAATGGACCCCTCGGGTTCGGGAGGGAGCATGACCGCGCTGATTGCCTATTTCTGGCGACTCTGTCGCCTGCAGACCGCGCCGCAGGAGCTGCCGGCCTCGTGGACGCTGCTTGCCCTGCTGCTGATGCTGCACGTCGGTGTCGGCTGGCTGCTGGAGCATGTTGCCGGCGCGGCCGACAGCGCGCTCCTGCTGGCCGCCGCCAGCACGGCGGTGATGGTGGTATTGATCAATCTGCTGCTGGCCGGGGCCGGTCACCCGCGTCGGGCGCATCAGACCCTGAGCGCCCTGGCCGGCAGCCAGGTGCTGATCGGGGGGGTGGCGTGGTTGCTCCACTTCCTCCTCGACGGGGCGGTCGAGGGGGGATTGCTGATCCCGCAGCTGTTGCTGATGGCATGGAGCTTCGTGGTCACGGCCCACATCCTGCGCCACGCTTTGTCCACCTCGCTGGGCTGGGGTATGGTGGCGACCCTGGGCTATCTCTTCGTGAGCCTGGCCCTGCTCGGCCCCCTCTATCAGAGTCCCGGTTAGACCATGCACATCCACATCCTCGGCATCGCCGGTACCTTCATGGGCGGGGTCGCGCAACTGGCGCGGGCCGCCGGTCACCGGGTGAGCGGGGCCGACACGGCCATCTATCCGCCCATGAGCGAACAGCTGGCGGCGGCCGGGATACCGGTCACCGAGGGCTGGGACCCGGCGCAGCTGGAGCCGGCCCCCGACCAGGTGGTCATCGGCAATGCCCTCTCCCGGGGCAACCCGGCGGTGGAGGCGGTGCTGGACCGAGGGCTGCCCTATACCTCGGGACCGCAGTGGTTGGCGGAGCACGTCCTGGCCGACCGGCATGTGCTGGCCGTGGCCGGGACGCACGGCAAGACCACCACGGCGAGCATGCTGGCGGCGATCCTGGCGCACGCCGGCCTCGACCCCGGCTTTCTCATCGGCGGTGTGCCGGCGGATTTCGGCATCAGCGCCCGGCTCGGGACCGGGCGCTGCTTCGTGGTCGAGGCCGATGAGTACGATACCGCCTTCTTCGACAAGCGTGCCAAGTTCGTCCACTACCGGCCCCGGACTCTGGTCCTGAACAACCTGGAGTTCGATCACGCGGATATCTTCGACGATCTCGCGGCCATCCAGCGCCAGTTTCACCATCTGGTGCGCACCGTCCCCGGTACCGGCCGGATCGTCCTGCCGGCCGGGGACGCGGCGCTGGATGAGGTGCTGGCCCAGGGCTGCTGGTCACCGGTCACGCGGGTCGGCGCCGGGGCGGCGTGGGAGACGCAGGGCCACTGTGAGGCGGTGACCGTTTGCCGGGACGGCTCGCCGGTGGCCACGCTGGCGTGGAAGCAGACGGGGGCGCACAACCGGGCCAATGCCCTGGCCGCCCTGGTGGCAGCCGAGGCGGTGGGGGTGGAGCCGGCGACCGCGGTGGCCGCGCTGAACGGCTTTGGCGGGGTGCGACGACGCCAGGAGGTGCGGGCCGTGCACGCCGGGGTCACGGTCTATGATGATTTCGCCCACCATCCCACGGCCATGACCACCACCATCGCCGGGTTGCGTGAGCGCCATGGCGACGGCCGCATCCTGGCCATCCCGGAACCGCGCTCGGCGACCATGCGCCAAGGGGTGCATCAGGGGGCGCTGGCCGCCGCCCTGGACGGCGCCGATCGGACCTTCGCCTTCGATCCGGGGGATCTGCCGTGGGACCTGGGCGCGGCGCTGGCGCCCCTGGGCGAGCGCGCGGCGGTCTTTACCGAGCTCGACACCCTGGTGGCCGCGGCGGTGGCCGAGGCGCGCCCGGGCGACGCCCTGCTGGTGATGAGCAACGGCGCCTTCGGCGGGATCCACGAACGACTGGCCGCCGCACTGGCGGCCCGGGAGGCGGGATGAGCGACGGGCGACCGGCGGCGGTGAGCGTTGCCTGGACCGGCGCGTCCGGGGCGGCCTACGGGCTTCGGCTGGTGGGGTGTCTGCTGGCGGCGGGGGTCGAGGTGCCGCTGATGGTCTCGCGCGCCGCTCGGGTGGTCCTGGCCCAGGAGACCGAGCTGGCACTGCCGGGGAATACCGGCGCCGCCGAGGCGGCGCTGCGCGCCTACTACGGGGAGACGGCGGGGCGGCTGCATCTGCTGGGCCCGGAGCAGTGGACCAGCGTGGTGGCCAGTGGCTCCAGTGCCCCCCGGGCCATGGCCATCTGTCCCTGTTCCATGGGGACCCTGGGCTCGGTGGCCGGCGGGCTCAGCGATAATCTCGTCGAGCGCGCCGCCGATGTCGTCCTCAAGGAGGGCGGGCGGCTGGTCATGGTGCCGCGCGAGACACCGTTTTCCGCCATCCATCTGGAAAACATGCTCAAGCTCGCCCGCCTGGGCGTGACCATCCTGCCGGCGGCCCCCGGTTTCTACCATCGACCCGAGACGGTGGATGAACTGGTGGACCAGGTGGTCGCCCGGATCCTCGACCATCTGGGGGTTTCCCATACCCTGGGTCCGCGCTGGGGCTACGGCGAAGGGGACTGATCCCAATGGTCCCCTTCATGGAAGCCCGTGGGCCGACTAGAATGGGGATCCCCTTCGACCCAGCCCGGAGCGTGTCCATGAGACAGTCCCTGATCGGCCGAACCCGGAACGGTACGTGGCTCCTGAGTCCGTTGCTGGCCGTGCTGCTGCTGCTCAGCGCATCCGGCGCCGTGGCCGGCGGTTCGCTGACCGAGGAGCATGTCCGCGCCTACATCAACAGCCTCGAGGACCTGCGCGAACTGGCGCGCAGCTATCCCGGCGACGACCTCAGCCTGGACAGCTTCGAGTCCAACCCGGGCGAGTCGCTGAATCCGATGCAGCTGGTGATCCGGGAGCTGCGCGACCATCCCATCTACTCGCGTTTCGGCGATGTGGTGGACTACCACGGCTTCGAGAGCCCGGAGCACTGGGCGGTGGTGGCCGATGCCATCCTGGTGGCCTATATCGCTGTGGAGATGGACCGCCACCAGCCGGGCATGCGCGACCAGATGGCGCGCCACGGCATGCCGGAGCTGACGGAAGTCCCGCCGCGGCACATGGCGGTGGTCGAGGCGCATACCGAGGTGCTGCGCGAGGCGTTCGAGCAGCCGGGCGGGGGGATGCGGGGCGGGCGCCGCTGAGTCGCCCTCCCGGCGGGCGGTTCAGCCGCCGTCGCGTTGGGCCTCGAGTTCCTCCCAGCGGTCACAGGCCTGCTGCAGTTCCGTCTGCAGGCGCGCGGCGCGCTCCTGGGTAGCCAGGATGGTCTCCTTGTCCTGCTGGTAGAAGTCCGCCGCACCCATGCGTTCGTGGAGTTCACCCAGCTCCGTCTCCAGGGCGTCGATGCGTTCCGGTAATTGATCCAGCTCGCGCTGCAGCTTGTAGCTCAAACGCTTCGAGCCCTGGCCGCTCTCTGTCGGTGCGGGGCTGGTCGCGGCCGATTCCGCGGGGGCCGGTTGCGCCGGGGTCGGGGCTGGTTCGGGGCGGGGGGGAGCCGGTCGCTGGCGCAGCCAGTCCTGATAGCCGCCGACGTACTCGCGGAACAGGCCGTCGGCATCGTAGGCGATGGAGGCGGTGACCACGTTGTCGAGGAAGGCGCGGTCGTGGCTGACCACCAGCACCGTGCCGTCGAACTCCACCAGCCGCGACTCCAGCAGCTCCAGGGTGTCGGCGTCGAGGTCGTTGGTCGGCTCGTCGAGCACCAGCAGGTTGGCCGGCCGGGTGAACAGCCGCGCCAGCAGCAGGCGGTTGCGCTCGCCGCCGGAGAGGCTGGAGATGGGCTGGCGGGCGCGCTCCGGGGTGAACAGGAAGTCGCGCAGGTAACTGATCACGTGCTGGTCGCGGCCGTTGACCGTGATCTGCTCGCGACCGCCGGCGACGTTGTCCTGTACCGAGGCGGACTCGTCCAGGGCCTCGCGGTGCTGGTCGAAGTAGGCGATCTCCAGCCGGGTGCCGAGGCGGATGGTCCCGGTGGTGGGCGTCAGCTCACCGAGCAGCAGCCGCAGCAGGGTGGTCTTGCCGACCCCGTTGGGGCCAATCAGACCGATCTTGTCGCCGCGCAGCACCGTGGCATCGAAATCGCGGATGATCGGCGGCTGGCCGGGATAGGCGAACGAGACCCCCTCGGCCTCGGCGACGATCTTCCCCGAGCCCTGGGCCGACTGCACCGTGAACCGGGCGCTGCCCTGCTGCGTGCGCCGCTGCGAGCGCTCCGCGCGCATCGCCTTGAGCGCCCGCACCCGCCCCTCGTTGCGGGTCCGCCGCGCCTTGATCCCGGTGCGGATCCACGCCTCCTCGTTGGCCAGCTTCTTGTCGAACTCGGCATTGGCGCGCTCCTCGGCGGCCAGCTCCGCCTCGCGCCGCTCCAGATAGGTGGCGTAGTCGCCGGGGTAGTCGCGCAGCTGGCCGCGATCCAGCTCGACGATGCGCGTGGCCAGGTTCTGCAGGAAGGCGCGGTCGTGGGTGATGAACAGCAGCGCCCCGTTCCAGTCGCGCAGGAAACCCTCGAGCCAGGTGATGGCGTCGATGTCGAGGTGGTTGGTCGGCTCGTCGAGCAGCAGCAGATCGGGCTTCTGCACCAGCGCGCGGCCGAGCAGCACCCGCCGCTTGAGACCGCCTGAGAGGCTGGCGATGTCCGCATCCCCCGGCAGGTCGAGGTGGCTGATCACCGACTCCACCCGCTGTTGCAGGCTCCAGCCGTCGACCGCCTCGATGGCCTGCTGGCAGCGCTCCAGCGCCTCCATGTCGCCGTCGCCGGCGGTGAAGCCCTCGATCAGCCGGTGATACTCCTCGATCAGGTCGCCGACATCGCCCAGTCCGCTGGCGACCACGTGGTAGACCGGGCCGTCGATGTCCCGCGGCACCGCCTGCGGCAGGGTCGCCACCCGTGCGCCGTCACGGAACCGGATCACGCCGTCGTCGGCCTGGTGCTCGCCGGCGATGAGCCGCAGCAGGGTCGACTTGCCGGCGCCGTTGCGGCCGACCAGACAGACGCGCTCGCCCTCGTCCACCGACAGGCTGATCCCGTCGATCAAAGGGGGGTGACCCAGGGCAAGAACCACGTTATCCAGGGTTAGTAGTGACACAGGGACTCCATAACTGTCTGTCGCGCGGGTTGAACAGGGTACCAGAGGGAGCCTTCGGGGGTGGCGGGCCTCCGGGATGCGGGGTATCTGTCCCCGGCCACATTCAGGCGCACCGAGCAGCGCAGCCCGAGAAG
>CAZGJO010000152.1:0-5238 GCA_964525685.1 uncultured Ectothiorhodospiraceae bacterium
GTCTCGAAAGCTGTAATCAAGAATATAATTGAACAGTGAAACAGATGGATCTATACTATGTTTGCTGTTCAATAATCACACAGGGGGAGAGTTCAATGACCAGCCGTCCACGTGCCGGGTTGCGGTTTGCGCGCGCAGCCCGCGTCCTGACCCTGTCTACCCTGGGCCTGATGGCCAGCGCCCCGGCCACCGCGGCCGACTATTCCCTGGAAGAGGCGGTGGCGTATGCCCTGGAAAACAACCCCCGGCTGGGTGGCAGCGAAGCGGCCATCCGCGAGGCGGAGGCGGCGCTCGAGGCGGCGCGCTCGGCCGGCGCGCCCCGGGTCGATCTGTCGCTCAGCGGTCAGGCGAGCAACAACCCGCTGGACGCCTTCGCCAGCAAGCTGCAGGCCGGCAATATCGAGGCGGACTTCGGGCAGCAACCGCTCGACATGGGGGATTTCGACCCCGACACCCTCAACGACCCCGGTACCAGCACCCTGCTGGGCAGCGAGATCAGTGTCAGCTATCCGGTCTACACCGGCGGCCGTCTCGAGGCCGGCGTGCGCGGGGCCGAATCGGCCCGTGAGGCGGCGTCCTACGGCCATCTGCGCACCCGCGAGGTGATCGCCTACCAGACCTATCGCGCCTATCTGGGTGTGCAGGCCGCCGAGCGCGGTCTGGCCATCGCCGAAGAGGCGGTGGAGGCCGCCGAGGAGCATGTGGCCACGACCCGGGAGCTGGTGCGCGAGGGCCGGATCGTCGAGTCCGACCAGTTGACGGCGGAGGTGAATCTCGCCGAGATGCGGGCCGGGGAGATGGCGGCGCGTCGTGACCTGCGCCGCGCACGCAACCAGCTGCGGCTGGCCATGGGGCTGGAGGACGACGAGGCCATCGAAGTGGCCCCCCTGCCCGATGCGGCCGAAGCGGAGGCGGTGCTGGATGATCGGGCGGCCCTGCTGCAGCAGGCCCTCGAGCAGCGCGACGACATGCGCTCCCTGCGCGCCCAGCTCACCGCCCAGCGCGCCGAGGTCGACGGCGAGCAGGCCAAGCGCAGCCCCACCGTGAACCTGATGGCCGCGGGCAACACCTTCGGCGAGTCGTCGGTGGTGGACAATACCAGCTGGCGGGTCATGGGTGTGGTCAACTACCGCCTCTACGACGGCGGTGTGGTCTCCAGCCGGACCGCCGCGGCGCGCCATCGCGTGGCGGCGGTTCAGGCCGAGCTCGACAGCCGGCGACAGGCGATCCACAACGAGGTCCAGACGGCCCACGACGATATCCAGGTGGCCCGCGAACGCCTCGATGCCGCTCGCGGCACCGTGGAGCAGGCGCGCAACAACGTGCGGCTCATCGACGATCGCTACGGCCAGGGCCGCACCATGCTCATCGATCTGCTGCAGGCCGAAGGGGGGCTGGTGAAGGCCCGGCGTGAGGCGCTGAGCGCCAACATCGCCCTGCACAACGGCCTGGCCGATCTGGCGCTCGCCCAGGGGCGGGTCCTCGAACGGTTCGAACAGGAGTAGCCGCCATGCGAAACAACCTTCCGATCCTGTCCCTCCTGCTGGCCGCACTCGTGCTGGCGGGGTGTCACGGAGAACACGGTGAACCCTCGTCCGAGGTGGCGTTGCCGACGCTGGAACGCCCGGTGGCCGACGTCGAGCGGCGCAACGATCGCCTCTACGTGCCCGAGGCGGCGGTGACCGAGCGCGGCGGGCTGAGCCAGGTCTTCGTCCTGCGTGACGACAAGGCTCGAGCCCGCCAGGTCCAGCCGGGTCCTGCCCGCAACGGCCGGGTCGAGATCCTGGCCGGGGTGTGGGCCGATGAGCAGGTCCTCGTCGGTGATCTCGCCGAAGTCCACGACGGCTCCCCCGTGACGCCGCGCTGATCCGTTACCGGAGAAGAACCATGGCCGAAAACGAACACGAAAACGGGACCGGGAACGCCAACGGAGACAATGTCGCCGGCGCCGTCGCCCGTCGCTTCATCAACAACAAGCTGACCCTGCTGCTGATCCTCTTCTCGTTCCTGGTCGGGGTGCTGGCCCTGCTCATCACGCCGCGCGAGGAGAATCCGCAGATCGTGGTGCCGGCGGCCAACATCATGGTGGCCAAGCCCGGCGCCTCGCCGGAAGAGGTCCAGGAGCTGGTCATCAAGCCGCTGGAATCGATCCTCCAGGGCATGGAGGGCATCGACGACACCTACGGCCGGGCCATGGACTCCATGGGGGTGGTGACGGTCCGCTTCGACGTGGGAGAAGACAAGGAGGAGTCCCTGGTCAAGCTGTACGACCGCGTCATGTCCAACATGGACCGTATCCCGCCGGGCACGGAGCAGCCGCTGGTCAAACCGGTGGACGTGGACGACGTGCCCATCGTCAACATCGCCCTGGCCTCGGACCAGCGCGACGATCAGGAGCTGCGCGAGATCGGGCTCGACGTCATCGAACACCTGCGCCGGGTGGAGGGCGCGTCGGCCTCGTTCGTCCACGGGGGACGGTCGCGCACCATCACCGTGGATCTCGACCTGGAACGGATGCGCGAATACAACGTGACCCTGCTGGATGTCTCCCAGGTGCTGGATGCGACCAATGTCGACATCCCCTCCGGGCGATTGATCCGCAACAACCAGACCTTCCAGGTTCACGCCGGCGGCATGCTGGAGGATGCCGACGCGGTGGCCGATCTGGTCGTGGCGCTGGAGCGCCACCGGCCGGTCCATCTGCGCGACATCGCCACGGTGACCGACGGCCCCGCCGAGGTGTCGGACTACCACCGCATCGGCTTCGGCAGTGCCTACACCGGTGAGCGGCCGGCGGACTACGAGTTGTCGGCGGTCACCCTGGCGCTGGCCAAGAAGCCGGGGACCAATGCCGTCTTCGTCGCCGACCGGATCCTGGACCGGCTGGAGCAGGTGCAGCCGGAGCTGATCCCCGACGACGTCCGCGTCGAGGTGACCCGCAACGAGGGCCGCGAGGCCAACGACGCGGTCAACTTCCTTATCGAGCACCTCGGCATCGCCATCGGCAGTGTGGTGGTGCTGCTGGTGCTGTTCCTCGGCTGGCGCGCCGCCGGGATCGTCACCATCACCATCCCGCTGATCCTTTTCCTGACCCTGGCCGTGGGCTACATCTTCGGCCAGACCATCAACCGGATCACGCTGTTCGCGCTGATCCTCGCCCTCGGACTGCTGGTGGACGATTCCATCGTGGTCGTGGAGAACATCTACCGCCACTACACCGGCAAGGTGAAGGATTACTTCCGCGCGGCTATCGACGCGGTCAACGAGATCGGCAAGCCGACCAACATCGCCACCTTCACGGTGGTCCTGGCGTTGTTGCCGATGTTCTGGGTGACCGGGATGATGGGGCCGTACATGGCGCCGATCCCGTTCTTCGTTCCGGTGGCCATGCTGGTGTCGTTGATCATCGCCTACACCGTGGTGCCGTATCTGGCCTACCGCTTTCTGAAGACCGACGGCGGTCACGGCGAAGCCGAAGCGGCCGACGCCGAGCCCGCCGAGCACGGCCACAAGCCCGGATTCCTGGAGCGAGGCTACGCGGTCCTCATGCGGCCCATCCTCGGCAACATCTGGGCGCGGCTGGCGTTCGGGATCATCGTGCTCGGGCTGATGGTAGTGGTGCTGATCATGCCGGTGTACGACAAGGTGCAGTTCATGATGCTGCCCAAGAACAACACCAACAATTTCAATGTCACCATCGACATGCCGCGCGGTACCGCCCTGGAGACCACGGACGCCGTGGTCCGGCGGGTGGCCGACGAACTGCGGGACCATCCGCACGTCACCACCTACCAGCCCACCGTCGGCAAGGGCGGGGTGGTCGACTTCAACGGACTGCTGCGCGGCGCCAGCCTGAAGGAGGGCGACAACGTCGCCGAGATCCGGGTGAACCTGGTGAACAAGCACCACCGGGACGCCTCCTCCATCGAGATCGTGCGTGAACTGCGTCCGGCGCTCGACGCCATCGGCGACGAGCTGGGGGCCAACATCAAGCTGGTGGAGAACCCGCCGGGGCCGCCGGTGCGCGCGACCATCCTGGCCGAGGTCTACGGGCCCGACTACGAGAAGGTCCAGCGGATCGCCCGGGAGATCCGCGAGGAGGTCTTCGAGACCACCGACGACGTGGTCGATATCGACGACTCCCTGGCCGCCGAGACCATGGAGTACGACATCGTGGTCAATCGCGAGCAGGCGGCGCTGGCCGGGATCATGCCGGCGGAGGTCGCCGAGACCCTGCACGCCTTCCTGGACGGCTACGACAGCGGGGCCATCCACCTGCCGTCGGCCAAGGAGCCGGTGCCGATCCGGGTGCAGATCCCGCGCAGTGCCCGGGTGGACACGGACGATCTGGAACGGATCTTCTTCACCAACCCGCAGGGCCGGCAGGTGCCGCTCACCGACATCGCCGAGATCGTCGAGCGACCGGCGCCGCAGCCCATCGAGCACCGCAACCAGCGGCCGGTGGCCTACGTCACCGGCGAGATGGGGGCCACCAGCCAGGTCTACGCGGTGCTGCGGATGTGGGATTATCTCAACAACAACGAGCTGCCCAGCGGCGTGGAGCTGGATCAGTATTTCATGGCCTCGCCGGATACCACCGGCTACAGCGTCCGCTGGGACGGCGAGATGCGCCTCACGCTGGATGTGTTCAAGGACCTGGGCACCGCCTTCGGCGTCGCCATTGTGCTGATATACCTGGTTCTGGTGGGGTACTACGGCTCGTTCATGATCCCGATGATCGTCATGGGGGCGATACCGCTGACCGTCATCGGTTTCTTCCCGGGCCACTGGATCATGGGTCAGCCGTTCACCGCGACGTCGATGATCGGGGTCATCGCCCTGGCCGGCGTGGTGGTGCGCAATTCGCTGCTGTTGATCGACTTCATCCTCGACAACCGCCGGGCCGGGGCGCCGCTGTTCGATTCGGTGCTCAACGCCGGAGTGGCCCGGCTGCGCGCCATCATGCTCACGGCCCTGGCGCTGATCATCGCCACCTCGGTGATCCTCAACGACCCGGTCTTCGGCGGTCTGGCCATCTCGCTGATGTTCGGGGTGTTCGCATCGACGGTGCTGACGCTGTTCGTGATCCCGTTGCTGTACTACATGTTCGCCCGGCATTACGAGAAGCAGGAGGCGCGTCGGGCCGGTGAGGGCGCGTAAGCCCCGGTGTCCGGTGCCTGTCCGGGCGACCACGGTCTGCCGGTTTGAAACCGCGCGGGCGCGGGTCGCGCCTTGTGC
>CAZGJO010000153.1:0-5092 GCA_964525685.1 uncultured Ectothiorhodospiraceae bacterium
ACTCGCGAGAGGGAGGTTGGCTCGGGAGTTGGCCGGTGGTGGTGACGTGGTCGGCGAGGTCGCGGAGTTTGATGTTGCGTTCCTGCGACACCTTCTGGAGGAGCTCGAACGCCTGGGCGGCGGTGAGCCGGTAGCGCTCCATGAGGATGCCTTTGGCCTGTCCGATGAGGTCACGGGACTGCAGCGCTGACCGCGCACCGTCCTGCTCGATCGCTGCGGCGAGGGCGGCTGAGCACTGGGCGGCGAAGACCTCACCGAGCTCGATCGATTCGTCGTCGAAGGCGTCCGGTGTGGTCCCGTAGAGGTTGAGGGCCCCGAAGCGGTCCCCGTCGCTGCGGTTGAGGAACAGTTGGTAGGACAGGACCGAGACCACGCCCTGGTCGAGGGCCTGTTGCGCGAACCGGGGCCAGCGCGGGTCCTCCCGCAGATCCTGGGTGACCACGATCTGCTCTTCGAGGGCTGCGGTGAGGCAGGGTCCTTCGCCGGTGTCCTGCTGGGCGCGGCCGAGCGGTATCGCCCGGGGGTCGCTGGAGACGGGGGTGGTGACCTCGCGACGCTGCAGCAGCATGACGTCGGCGATGTCGCATCCGGGGATGAGCTTTGGGCACAGGTCGACGGCTGCTTGCAGCGTCTCGTCCACCGTCGAGGTGGTGGAGGCCAACTCCCGCAGTGCGGACGCGAGCCGCCGCCGGCCGGGATCGGTCGATGCTTCGGACGGGTGGTCGGACATACGTGGCCTGACAGCAGACAGGATGATCGTCCGCGGTGTCTTCCACGAAGGAACGTCTGCGGTGACTCTAGGTGCGCCCGGGGTGTCCCCCCCCCGGCCGAACGTCCCTAGTCGGTCTCTGCATGTCCGCTGTAGCATCCATGGTTCCGTCGAGGAAGCGGCGGCCGACCAGCAACCCTTGTGCTGGAGAGCCGATGATCCCTGCGACCGACCCCCGTACCGCCGCCTTCCCCCACCGTGCACCGTCCGTCCCACTCGCTCAGGCGCCCACACGGCACGGGGAGCCACCGCCCTCGTTCGACCACGTCGCCCAGCTGTCGGCGATGGTGGACTACCTACTCGCCCTGCAGGAGCACCACGGCGATGACCGGCGCCTTCGTCGCCGCGCCGGTGAGGCCGCGGCACGGCTGCGGGCGCTGGCCCAGAGTCTCCAGGCCGCGACGACCTCCGAGGTGACGCGCTGCTCCGGACGACAGGGCGATGCGACCGAGCCTGCGCCTGAGACGGCGGACCGCGGTGAGCTCGAGGCAGCGTTCCAGCGGTGGCTCGTCGAGCCGCTGGCCGCCGACGAGGTCCACCTCGACGGCCGTGGACCCTCGCCCCGAGCTCTCCGGGAGGTCCTGGAGGTGTTGTGCACGTCGCGTCGTCCCTTGTCCGACCCGGCCGCGGCCATGCTCGGCATGCCTGCCGGGACGACCATCAGCCAGGCCGCGCGTGAGCTCCAGCACGCGGTGGAGGACCCCACGGGGCCACGCTGCCGTTCCTACCGTGCCGCGGTCTACTACCTGCAGGGCCTCAGCCGCATTGCGCTTGCCGTCTCTGACGGTGCGGAGGCCCTGCGATGAGCGAGACAGCCACCCACGACACCGACGTGACCACCCACGACCCCGACTCGGCCTGGCTCGCCGCCTACGCCCTCGGGCTCGCCTACTCGAGCAATGGGCAGCAGGAGCAGCTCGAACTCCTGCTCGATGCTGCGGACGGAGACCCCGAGCTCCTCGATCACGCCCACCAACGTCTGGCCACCACCGAGGTTGCCGACCCACCGCTACGCGAGAGGGCGCAACGCCTCCTCGACCGTGCACGGACCGTCCAGGGGGCCGGCACCGGCCAGGACCACCCTCAGGTGGCAGATCCGGCATCGGCATGGTCGTGACCATGCCCGGGGTGGGGGGACAGCAGCAGGTCCGGCATAGGCGGGCGGCAGCCTCGCGTGACGTACTGCGACAGCAGCTGCGCGACGCTGAGGAGCGCGAACGGGCCCAACGGGAACTCACCGCGATGGCCGTCCACGACATCCGCACCCCGACCACGGTCATCGCAGGCCTGGCCGAGGTGTTGCAGCGCAACATGGCACAGATGGACCCGGCGCAGGTGGCCGATCTCCTGGCGACGATCCATCGCAACACCGAGCGCGTCGAACACCTCCTCGATGACCTCCTCACCATGGCGCAGCTCCAGACGGGCCGGTTCTCCTACGACCTTCGCCCGGTCGATCTGTCTGCGGTGGTCGCCAAGGTCACCACCGAGATCGGCCAGGCCACCGCGCGGACCATCGACCTGGCGAGCAACCCTGCGCTGCCTCCCGCTCTCGCTGACGGGCACCGGCAGGTCCAGATCCTGCACAACCTGCTGTCCAACGCAGCGAAGTTCTCACCGAACGGCACCCCGATCTCGGTACGGATCGCACGGTGTGGCGACCACCTGCTCGTCGAGGTCCGTGATCACGGGCGCGGTATCCCCCGCCATGACCTGGACCGGTTGTTCGCGCCGTTCGCCCGCCTCGACACCACCGACGCCGACAGGGTCGACGGCAACGGCCTCGGCCTCCACATCACCAAGATGCTCGTCGAAGGCCAGGGAGGGACCATCGGCATCGCCAGCACACCCGGCGAGGGCACGACCGTCACCTACACCGTTCCCGTCGCCGACAGCCGCTCCGACCCCGACAAGCCCCCACAGCCACCGACACCGCGCGCAACAGGGGAGTAGACGCTGGGTGTCCGAGCCCTCCGATCGATCACCCGGTGTCTGCTCGAGAAGGCGGCTCACCTCGTCCGGTGCGGCTTCGGGAACGGCCAGGATCCTGGCCACCATCGCTTCCGAGCATGCGAGCGTCACGAACTCGATCCTGTCTGGGCGAACCTTCCAAGCACCCTGAGGACGATCGCCGACGATCCGTGCTGCAACCCATCGGCGGATGCGGATGAGGGGCGTTGTCGTCCGCGACCTCGATCACGAACTCGTCGTCCTGCTCCTCCAGATCAGCCAACGCAGGCGTCCACCCGCCGACCCGCGCCTCAGGTGCGACAACACCGCCCAGCAGCTGGTTCCGCAGACGGTCGAACTCCTCGAACAGATCGCTCGCCGACCGGGCCGGCTGGAGCGACGTGCGTGGCAGTAGCCCGTTCATCTGACGTCCTTCCCTCGCTCTTCGTGGTCCCGCGGTCGTCCGTTCCATGGAACTCCGAGGTACTTCCAGATTCCCGACCGGCACGACGAGCCCCCCTACGTCCAGAGGACGGTGACCACCTTGCTGCGCGGCGGTACCGGGGCTCCGCCACCACGAGACACTGCCGCCTGTACCGATGGCCTACGGAAGTGATCCTGCACCGTCTCCCCAGCAGTCACACCACAGCGCGCGTTGCAACCGGCTCTCAACGCGTCCGTCAAGACAACCGGGCCCAGGTCGGCAGCCAGTTCCGCCCGGTCGTGGTCGTGACGCGAGATGAGGCGCTCGACATCCGGGTCAAGGTCACCGTGGCCGAGACCTCCACCAAGGCACGTGGGCTCCTCGTCGAGGTTCCCGTTGATCCTGACTGCGGGGTCGGCTTCCGGTGACGGTGCGAGGGGTGGAGCTGCCCATGCACGGATCGGACATCATGAACGGGATCCGAGCCGGTGAGCTGTCACCATTCGGGGTGCTCCCGCTGACAGCGGACGCGACCGGCCCGCCGGCGGTGGATGCGGTGTACCGATCCGACCACCAGCTCGAACCTCAGCAGGGGCTCGAGTTGCGGATCGCCCTGGAGCGCCAGCCGCAGGGTTGCATGTCACCGGGCTCGACCGCTTGGGTCACCGATGCACCCGCGGTCGAGGTGTCGGCTCTCGCCCGTCGGGGGACCCGAACCCCCACCGGCGGGGTGTTCGCTCAGCGTGGAACCGATGCGTCCGGCTGCGATCTTCCCTGACCCTCGAGCCGCCCGCCGTCCGTTGGACAACATTCTCGGGCGGCGCTACGAGCCCGGCCACAGTCCAACGTAGAGAACATGGACGTCGCCAGCACGAAGGTTCTCGTACGCCTCGTGCTCGCCGACCTGCTCCCACAGGACCATCCAGTCGGCACCGCCTGCCCTGACGCCAACAGCGAACGCCGGTGGGCTCTGCCAGCGGTGCCGGCGGAACTCCGCTGCGCCGGGAGTCGCGGCGAGCCGCTCGATGACATCATCGAGACGGTCGACGACCGGCCAGAGCTGAGGGTCAGCCTCGAGTTCCTCGTAGCGAGCCAAGGCGGCCGGGGAGAAGGCGTAGTCAGGCACGCGATTGAGCCTGCCGACGCCGGCGGCGATCGGTCAGATCGACCTTCACCGCTTCTTCGCGGTGTCCCAGCGCGTGGGCGACCTCCGCCATCGCGGTCTCGTCCCGACGGAACGCAGCCTCGGCGGTGCTGACGACCTCCGCCGGCTCGATCAGCAGGGACCCACCGGAAAGCTCGGTGACCAGCACATGGCGAACCCCCTGCGGGAGGTGACTGCCGAGCGTCGCCCGGCCACGATCATCGAGCGACAGGCTCACGGTCTTCTCGGTTGGCACGGTTGTCTCCCTGTTGGCGTTCCTCATCCAGCGTACCGGCGTCGGGGCATATGGGCGAGAGGGTGAATGGGTGCTGTGTCCCTCAACGGCGGCCCTCTGACGCGGCCCGGACGGAAGTGCTGCTTCTGCCCGTTGGTGCCACCCAACGCGGAGAATGGAGATCTCCGCCGCGATACGTCCTTGGAGCCCGAAGGACCGCGTTCGAGGCAGGGTCTCCACCCGGATCTTCGGGTTCGCAAGTGGTGCCAGCTGCGAAGCGGCCATTTGTGCCTCGACAGCGCGCGCGAGAGATCCGGATCGCGGATTCGAGGGGGTGTCACCACCGAGACCGTGTTCGGTGTCCCGCCGGCGGGTTGACAGGAAGATTGACAGGAATCGGACGCCGGACGGGCCTGGATGGGGTTGGTGGTCCGGGGACGAGCATGGACTGTCGTCCCGGGTCAGGCAGGGTTTCCCTGGCTCGTGATGGACTCCTGTGGACGGCTTCGCCTTGCTCGACACGCAAGAGGTCGCAGGTTCGATTCCTGCACGCCCCACCCCTGTAGCCCC
>CAZGJO010000154.1:0-5076 GCA_964525685.1 uncultured Ectothiorhodospiraceae bacterium
GTTCCAGCCCCACCGACTCGGTCGGAGACAACAGCAGGCAGGCCCACGATATCCCTGCCCGACGGCAGTCAGCGCGCCTTCGACGGCCCCGTGACCGTGGCCGATGTGGCCGCCGACATCGGCGCCGGCCTGGCCCGCGCCGCGCTGGCCGGCAAGGTCGATGGCCGCGAGGTCGATCTCGATCACCCCATCGACCGGGACAGCCAGGTCGCCATCATCACCGAGCGCGACCCCGAGGGGCTGGAGCTGATCCGCCACTCCACCGCGCACCTGCTGGCCCAGGCGGTGAAGGAGCTCTACCCCGAGGCGCAGGTCACCATCGGCCCGGTGATCGACGACGGCTTCTACTACGACTTCGCCTACGACAAGCACTTCACCCCCGAGGACCTGGAGGCCATCGAGCAGCGCATGGTCGAGCTGGCCGAGGCCGACATCCCGGTCCAGCGCGAGGTCTGGGAGCGCGACGAGGCGGTGCGTTTCTTCCGTGCCGACGGCGAGGAGTACAAGGCGCGGATCATCGAGGACCTCCCCGCCGACGAGGTCATCAGCATCTATCGCCAGGGCGACTTCCTCGACCTCTGCCGCGGGCCCCACGTGCCCTCCACCGGCAAGCTGAAGGCGTTCAAGCTGACCAAGCTGGCCGGCGCCTACTGGCGCGGCGATCCGAACAACGAGCAGTTGCAGCGGATCTACGGCACCGCCTGGGGCAACAAGAAGGATCTCAAGGCCCACCTCAAGCGGCTGGAGGAGGCCGAGAAGCGCGACCACCGTCGCATCGGCCGCGAGCTCGGCCTGTTCCACACCCAGGAGGAGGCGCCGGGGATGGTCTTCTGGCACGGCGCCGGCTGGACCCTCTATCGCCAGGTGGAGGACTACGTGCGTACGGCGCTCGACGCCCACGGCTACCAGGAGATCAAGACGCCGACCATCATCGACCGCTCCCTGTGGGAGAAGTCGGGCCACTGGGACAAGTTCGGCGACAACATGTTCACCACCCACTCGGAGCACCGCGACTATGCGGTGAAGCCGATGAACTGCCCGGCCCACGTCCAGGTCTTCAACCAGGGCCTGAAGAGCTACCGCGACCTGCCGCTGCGGCTGGCCGAGTTCGGCTCCTGCCACCGCAACGAGCCGTCCGGCACCCTGCACGGCCTGATGCGGGTGCGCGGCTTCACCCAGGACGACGCCCACATCTTCTGCACCGAGGCGCAGATCCAGGACGAGGTGTCGGCGTTCATCGACCTGCTCTACACCACCTACCGCGACTTCGGCTTCGACGAGGTGCAGGTCAAGCTCTCCACCCGCCCGGACCAGCGGGTCGGCTCCGACGCCGCCTGGGACAAGGCCGAGCAGGCGCTGGAGCAGGCGCTGGTCAGCCGCGACATGGCCTACGAGCTGCAGCCGGGCGAGGGCGCCTTCTACGGCCCGAAGATCGAATTCTCGCTGACCGACTGCCTCGGCCGCGTCTGGCAGTGCGGCACGGTGCAGGTCGACTTCAACATGCCGGAGCGCCTCGGCGCCGAATACGTCACCGAGGACAGCGGCCGGGCGACCCCGGTGATGCTCCACCGCGCCATCCTCGGCTCGCTGGAGCGGTTCATCGGCATCCTCATCGAGCACTACGCCGGCCACATGCCGGTCTGGCTGTCGCCGATCCAGGCGACGGTGCTGACCATCACCGATCGCCAGGATGGTTACGCCGAGCGCGTGGCCGCCGAACTCCAGGCGCGGGGCCTGCGGGTCAACACGGACTTGAGAAACGAGAAGATCGGCTATAAGATCCGCGAGCACACTCTCCAGCGCGTCCCGTACCTGCTGGTGGTGGGCGACAATGAAGAACAGGAGAACGCGGTCGCGGTACGCACACGCGGTGGCAAGGATCTCGGCAGCATGGCGCTGGCCGACTTTGCCCGGCGTCTGGAGTCCGAGATCGCGGGCCGTGAACGGGTTATTGCGGAGGAATAGAATATCGCTGCCGAAAAGCAGAAGAAGGCGCGCCTGAACGACGGGATTACCGTCCCTCAGGTCCGGCTGATTGACGCGGAAGGGGAACAGCGCGGCGTCGTGGATACGCGCGAAGCCCTGCAGATGGCTGGAGATGAAGGAATGGACCTGGTGGAGGTGGCACCCGACGCCGACCCGCCGGTCTGCCGGATCATGGATTACGGTAAGTACATCTTCGACCAGAACAAGAAGCGTCAGGCCGCCAAGAAGAAGCAAAAGCAGACGCAGATCAAGGAGGTCAAGTTTCGCCCCGGGACCGACGAGGGCGACTACAAGATCAAGCTGCGCAACCTTATCCGCTTCCTGGAACACGGTGACAAGGCCAAGGTGACCCTGCGCTTCCGCGGCCGCGAAATGGCCCACCAGAACCTGGGCCGCGAGCTGCTGCAGCGCGTCGCCGCCGATCTGGAAGAACACGGAACCGTCGAGCAGATGCCGAAGATGGAGGGGCGGCAGATGGTCATGGTGGTTTCGCCGAAAAAGCGCTAGCCGCTTTGCAACGCCGGACGGGTCGTGACCCGTCCCTGGGGGTGAGCCGAGGTCCCGAAACTGCCCCGCGCAGTCCTCGGCCACCGTAAAACTCGCATCCGAAGGAGAACCTCGATGCCGAAGATGAAGAGCAAGAGCAGCGCGACCAAGCGTTTCGCCAAGACCGGCTCCGGCCAGTTCAAGCGGAACCAGTCGCACCGCCGACACATCCTGACCAAGAAGGCCACCAAGCGGAAGCGCCATCTGCGCGAGCCCGCCATGGTCCATCCCGCCGACGCGCCGCTTCTCAAGCGCATGATGCCGTACGGCTGAGGAGGAACTGAACCATGGCACGAGTGAAGAGGGGCGTGACCGCCCACGCGAAGCACAAGAAGGTGATCGACCAGGCCAAGGGCTATTCCGGTCGGCGCAAGAACACCTACCGCAACGCCAAGCAGGCCGTGACCAAGGCGGCGCAGTACGCCTATCGCGACCGGCGGCAGAAGAAGCGCGATTTCCGCAGCCTGTGGATCGTGCGCATCAATGCCGCCGCCCGTGAGTGCGGTCTCTCCTACAGTCGCCTGATGAACGGCCTGAAGCAGGCCGGCGTCGAGGTCGATCGCAAGGTGCTGGCGGACCTGGCGGTGCACGATCGCACCGCCTTCGCGCAGCTGGCGGAGAAGGCGAAGGCCGAACTGGCCTGAGCCGGCGGGGAACCCCCGCCCGCCGTTGATGGAAGGGGAAGGCCCGTTGCCTTCCCCTTCTTCGTTGGAGTAACAGAATACCGGGACAGGCTCCGGGGAGTGGGTGTGGAGAATATCGACAGTCTCATCGAGGAGGCCGAGGCCGCCATCGCCGCCGCCGCGGATCGGGCGGCGCTGGAGGAGCTGCGGGTCCACTATCTCGGCAAGAAGGGGGTCATCACCCAGCAGATGAAGACCCTCGGCAGCCTGCCGGCGGAGGAGCGCAAGGCGGCCGGGCAGGTGATCAACACCGCCCGGGAACGCGTGCAGTCGCGGCTGGACGAGCGGCGCGCGGTGCTCGAGACGGCCGAGCTGAACGCCCGGCTGGCGGCCGAGACGGTGGACGTGACCCTGCCCGGGCGCGGCCCCGGCGGCGGCGGTCTGCACCCGATCACCCGCACCCTGGAGCGCATCGAGACCATCTTCGCCGGCATGGGCTTCGAGACCGCCGAGGGCCCGGAGGTGGAGGACGACTTCCACAACTTCGAGGCGCTCAACATCCCGGCGTCGCACCCGGCGCGGGCGATGCACGACACCTTCTACTTCGACCCGCACACGGTGCTGCGCACCCACACCTCGCCGGTGCAGATCCGGACCATGGAGAATCGCGAGCCGCCGCTGCGGGTCATCGCCCCGGGGCGGGTCTATCGCTGCGATTCCGACCTGACCCATACGCCGATGTTCCATCAGGTGGAGGGACTGTACGTCGCCGAGGGGGTCAACTTCGCCCACCTCAAGGGCGTGCTCGACGCCTTCCTCAAGGCCTTCTTCGAGCGGGACCTGGCGGTGCGTTTCCGGCCCTCCTACTTCCCGTTCACCGAGCCGTCGGCGGAGGTCGACATCGAGTGCGTCCACTGCGGCGGCGACGGCTGCCGGGTGTGCAGCCACACTGGCTGGCTGGAGGTGCTCGGCTGCGGGCTGGTGCATCCCAACGTCTTCGCCCACGTCGGCGTCGACAGCGAGCGCTGGACCGGTTTCGCCTTCGGCATGGGGGTCGAGCGGCTGGCGATGCTGCGCTACGGGGTGGACGATCTGCGGGTCTTCTTCGACAACGATCTCGGTTTCCTGGCCCAGTACGGCCAGGACGGGGGGGCATAGGCCATGCGCGTCAGCGAGAAGTGGTTGCGGGAGTGGGTCGATCCGCGGGTGGAGACGGCGGAGCTGGCCCACCGGCTTACCATGGCCGGCCTAGAGGTCGACGCCGTGGAGCCGGTGGCCGGCGCCTTTTCCGGGGTGGTGGTCGCGGCCATCCGGGAGTGCCGCCCCCATCCGGAGGCGGACAAGCTGCAGATCTGCACCGTGGATGATGGTGAGGACGAGCTGACCATTGTCTGCGGCGCGGCCAACGCCCGCGCCGGTCTGCGGGTACCGCTGGCTCGGGTCGGCGCCGAGCTGCCCGGCGGCATGATCATCAAGGCGACCAGGCTGCGCGGCGAGCCTTCCCACGGCATGCTCTGCTCGGCGGTGGAGCTCGGTTTGGCGGAGTCTGCCGAGGGGCTGCTGGAGCTGCCGGCGGACGCCCCGGTGGGGACCGACCTGCGCGATTATCTCGATCTCGACGACCACGCCATCGAGATCGACCTGACCCCGAATCGCGGCGATTGTCTCTCCGTGGTCGGTCTGGCGCGGGAGATCGGTGCCCTCTACGGGGTGCCGGTCGGCGAGCTGGAGCCGGCGCCGGTGGCGGCGGCCCACGAGGACGAAGTGGCGGTGACGGTGGCGGAGCCGGCGGCCTGTCCTCGTTACCTGGCGCGTGTCGTTCGGGGCATCGACCCGGCGGCGGAGAGCCCCCTGTGGCTGCGCGAACGGCTGCGGCGCAGCGGCCTGCGCGCCCACGGTGCGGTGGTCGACATCACCAACT
>CAZGJO010000155.1:0-5040 GCA_964525685.1 uncultured Ectothiorhodospiraceae bacterium
GACTTCGAGGCGACCATGACCCTCATCCGCGAGGTCGGCTTCGACCACTCCTTCAGCTTCATCTACAGCGCCCGCCCCGGCACCCCGGCCGCCGAGCTCCCTGACGACGTGCCGCTGGCCGTGACGAAGGAGCGTCTGGCCATCCTGCAGGCCGCCATCGCCGAGCAGGCGGAGGCCATCAGCGCCGCCATGGTCGGCAGCGAACAGCGCATCCTCATCGAGGGGCCGTCGCGGCGCGACCCCGGTGAACTGGCCGGGCGCACCGAGAACAACCGCGTGGTCAACGTCCCGCGACCGGCGGGCCTCGAAGGCGACGGCGTGGGCCTCATGGCCACGGTGCGCATCACCGAGGCGCGGCCGCATTCGCTGCGCGGCGAGTGGCTGCATGCCGAAGCCAGGGCGGCGACGACCCCGGAACAGCGACAGACGGCCTGAGGAGGGCCCGGGGCCGACCTTGAGCACACCCCTGGATACCAATGACCTGCTGCTGGAGCCGGCCGACAACGAGCGGCTGGCCAACCTCTGCGGGCAGTTCGACGAGAACCTGCGCCAGGTGGAGAAGCGCCTGGGCGTCGAGATCAACAATCGCGGCAACGCCTTCCGGGTCATCGGCCATGACCCCGCCATCACCGCCGCCGGCGAGGTCCTGCGCGGCCTCTATGCCGAAGCCGGCGAGGGCGAGGTCAGCCCCGATCGGGTCCACCTCTTCCTGCAGGACGCCGGGGTCGACGCCCTGGTCTCCGAGGCGCCGTCGGTGCCGGAGACCCCCCTGCGCACCCGGCGCGGCGAGATCCGACCGCGCGGGCCGAATCAGGCGCGCTACATCAACCGCCTGCTCACCAGCGACATCAACTTCGGCATCGGCCCGGCCGGCACCGGCAAGACCTACCTGGCCGTGGCCTGCGCCGTGCAGGCGCTGGACGAGGAGCGGGTCCAGCGGATCATCCTCACCCGCCCGGCTGTGGAGGCCGGCGAGCGCCTCGGCTTCCTGCCCGGCGACCTGGCACAGAAGGTCGATCCCTACCTGCGCCCGCTCTACGACGCCCTCTACGAGATGCTCGGCTTCGAGCGGGTGGCGAAGCTGCTGGAGAAACAGGTCATCGAGGTGGCGCCGCTGGCCTACATGCGCGGCCGCACCCTCAACGACGCCTTCGTCATCCTCGACGAGGCGCAGAACACCACCATCGAGCAGATGAAGATGTTCCTCACCCGCATCGGCTTCGGCTCGGTGGCCGTGGCCACCGGGGACGTCACCCAGGTGGACCTGCCGCGCGGGACCACCTCCGGCCTGCGCGACGTCATCGAGGTGCTGCGCGAGGTGGAGGGCATCGAGTTCACCTTCTTCCAGTCGCGCGACGTGGTGCGCCATACCCTGGTGCAGCGCATCGTCAACGCCTACGAGCGCCACGACAAGGGCGGAGGCACGACGCCGTGAGCGTGACCGTGGACCGCCAGCTGGGCGAAGGGCTCGACGACGAACCCGACAGTCCGGCGCTGCCGTCGACGGCGGCGCTGGCCCGGTGGCTGGAAGCCGCTCTGAGCACCGCCGACGGGCCCGAGGCCGCCGAGGTCACCGTGCGTCTGGTGGACACGGCGGAGAGCGCGCAGCTCAACGGCGACTACCGTGGACGCCCCCGGCCCACCAATGTCCTCTCCTTCCCCTTCGAGGCGCCGCCGGGGCTCGAGGAGTCCCTGGGGCTGCTGGGCGATCTGGTGATCTGCGCCCCGGTGGTGGTGCGCGAGGCGGCGGAACAGGGCCGGTCGGAGGAGACGCACTGGGCCCACATGGTGGTCCATGGCGCGCTCCACCTGCTCGGCCACGACCATCAGGACGACGCCGAGGCGGCGACCATGGAGGCGCTGGAGCGCCGGACCCTGGCCGCGCTCGGTTTCCCCGACCCCTACCCCGAGGACGAGGCGGCGAACGCCCATGAGTGACGACAGCGGCAACGGCGGTCGAACCGGCTGGCTGGAGCGGATCGCCCGGCGGCTGGGCGGCGGTGAACCGGAGGACGCCGCGCAGCTGCTGGAGCTCCTGCGCGCCGCCGAGGGGCGCGGGGTCATCGAGGGCGATGCCCTGGCGATGATCGAGGGGGTCCTCCAGGTCACCGAGATGCAGGTGCGCGACATCATGATCCCGCGTTCGCAGATGGTGGTGGTGGGCCGGGACGACGATCACGCCAGCTACCTGCCGCAGGTCACCGAGTCCGCCCATTCCCGCTTCCCGGTCATCGGCGAGAGCCTCGACGAGATCCACGGGATCCTGCTGGCCAAGGATCTGCTCGCTTACTTCGCCCAGGGCGGTGAGGGGGCCTTCGATCTGCGCGAGGTCGTGCGTCCCGCGGTCTTCATCCCGGAGAGCAAGCGGCTGCACGTGCTGCTGCGCGAGTTCCGCACCAATCGCAACCACATGGCCATCGTGGTCGACGAGTACGGCGGCGTCGCCGGGCTGGTGACCATCGAGGACGTGCTCGAGCAGATCGTCGGCGAGATCGAGGACGAGCACGACATCGACGCCGACATCTTCATTCTCCACCACACCGACGACCGCTACACGGTGAAGGCGCTGACCCCCATCGAGGAGTTCAACGACCAGTTCGGCACGAGCTTCTCCGACGACGAGTTCGATACCGTGGGCGGGCTGGTGATGCAGGCCTTCGGCTACCTGCCGCGCCGGGGCGAGGCGGTGGACCTGGCGGGCTGGCGCTTCGAGGTGCTGCGCGCCGACAAGCGCCGTCTGCACCTGCTCCAGGTCACGGTGGCCCCCGAGGAGCCGGCCGCGGAGGAGGAGGGGCATGGCTGAGGCCGCCGGCGTGCCGAACCCCGGGCGCTGGCAGGGGCCGGGCCGGCGGGGTGATGCCCTGGCGCTGGTGGCCGGGGCGCTGCTGGTCTTCGCCTTCGCCCCGTTCCATCTGCTGTCCCTGGCGGTGCTGTCCCCGGCCCTGCTGTTCTGGCTGTGGCTGCCGCTGACGCCCCGGCAGGCGGCGCGGCGCGGCTTCATCTTCGGGATCGGCTTCTTCCTCGCCGGGGTCCACTGGGTCTACGTCTCCATCCACGTCTTCGGCCATACCGCCGCCCCCCTGGCGGCGTTGATGACCGGGCTCTTCGTCCTGGTGCTGGCGCTCTATCCCGCGCTGCAGGGGGCCCTGAGCCAGTGGCTGACGCGCCGGGTCGGACAGGCGGCGCCGGCGGGGGAAACGACGGTGTGGGCGCTGCTGGCCATCTACCCGGCGCTATGGCTGCTGTTTGAATGGCTGCGCGGCTGGCTGTTTACCGGTTTCCCGTGGTTGCTGCTCGGCGACGCCCTGGGCGTGTCGCCGCTGGCCGGCTGGGCGCCGCTGGTGGGCAGCCTCGGCCTGGGCGGTCTGGCGGCGCTCTCCGCCGGCGCCCTGGTGCTGCTGGTGATCCGACGCGGCCGGGCGCGGCGCCGGGTGCTGATCGGGCTGCTGGGGGGATGGCTGCTGTCGCTGCCGCTGCTCGGGGTGCCGTGGACCCAGCCCGCGGGGGAGCCGGTCTCGGTGGCGCTGCCCCAGGGCGACGTGGACCAGAACGAGAAGTGGCGCCCCGGCGCCCTGGACCGCATCCTGGCCCTGTATGCCGACAAGACGCGCCGCGCGCAGGCGGAGGCCGACCTGATCATCTGGCCGGAGACGGCGATCCCGGCCTTCTACCATCGCGTGGCCGAGGACTACGCCGAACCGCTGGCCGCCGAGGTCGCCGAGGCCGGGGGGGAGCTGCTGGTGGGGAGCCCGTACCGCGAGGACGACGGGCGCTACTACAACACCCTGCTCAATCCGGCCACGGGACAGGTCTACCGCAAGCGCCATCTGGTCCCGTTCGGTGAGTACCTGCCGTTCGAGCGCCAGTTGCGCGGTCTCATCGAGTTCTTCGACCTGCCCATGTCCGACTTCAGTGCCGGTGACGACGGCCAGCCACCGCTGAAGGCGGCCGGCCTCGAGCTCGGGGTGGCCATCTGCTACGAGGGGGCGTTCCCCGGGCTGCTGCGCGAACAGCTTCCGGCCGCCGGGGTGCTGGTAAACGTCAGCAACGACGCCTGGTGGGGGGATACCATCGGCCCGCACCAGCACCTGCAGATCGCCGCCATGCGCTCACTGGAGAGCGGGCGGCCACAGCTGCGCGCCACCAACAACGGCATTACCGCGGCCATCGACCACCGGGGGCGGGTGGTGGAGCGGCTGCCGCAATTCACCGTGGCGACCCTGGAGACCGAGGTGACCCCCCGGACCGGTTCGACGCCCTACACCGTCTGGGGGGATCGCCCGATGCTGCTGGGCATCGGGTTGCTGCTGGCGGGACTGCTCTGGATCACTCGCCGGAATAGACCCGCTTGAAGCGCGTGCCGTGGCACTTGGGGCAGGGCGGGATGCGCCCGGTGTGGGTGAAGTGCAGCTCCTCGCCGCAGCCCATGCAGCGCAGCGTGCCGACACTGGTGATCTCGCCGGTGTGCCACTCGCCGACCCGCTGAGCCTCTTCCGCCAGCTCCGCGAGCTCCACCCGGGTGCGGTCGGCGACCTTGAGGAAATTCTCCGCCAGGCGCGATTCCACCTGCTGCAGGTCGAAGCGCAGCCAGTCGCCCAGCTCCTCGCTGGACTCCTCCAGATAGATGGCGGCGTCGTGGAGGTCGCGGCGGACATAGTTGGCGATGGTCTCGGCCTCTTCACGGGTCAGCTCGCCGAGTTCATGGGCCCGCTCCCGGGCGCGCTCGACGGCGTGCTCCAGGGCGGGGCCGGCGCGCTCCTCCAGCTGATCGATGTATTCACGCGCGCGCTGGAGCATGCGCTCGTAGGCGCTGACATGCTTCTCGTCGTGTTCGCTCATTCCTGGCTCCTCGGTGGTTCGGTTCCGGGTTCAGCATAGAGGCTCCGGGGCGTTTCAACAATTCCCCTGTGGCGGCTGGTTGGGGGGGCCGGGGCCGTTGGCGGGGGGGGGGGCCCCCGGGGGCGCCCGGGAAAAGGGCCGGGGGGGGGGACGGGCCCCGCCCCCGGGGGCGCGCCCCCCCGGGGCGCCGCCCCCCCCCCC
>CAZGJO010000156.1:0-5025 GCA_964525685.1 uncultured Ectothiorhodospiraceae bacterium
CTTCGAGGGCCGCCAGGGGCAGGGCGGGCGCACCCATCTGGTGAGCCCGGCCATGGCCGCCGCCGCGGCCATCCACGGCCACTTCGTCGACACGAGGACCCTGTGATGGAAGCCCTGACCCGGCATACCGGCATCGTCGCGCCGCTGGACCGCGCCAATGTCGACACCGACGCGATCATCCCGAAGCAGTTCCTGAAGTCGGTGCAGCGCGCCGGCTTCGGCCCCAACCTGTTCGACGAGTGGCGCTACCTCGACCATGGCGAGCCGGGCATGGACAACAGCCAGCGCCCGGAGAACCCCGACTTCGTGCTCAACCAGCCGCGCTACCGCGACGCCTCGATCCTGCTGGCGCGCGAGAACTTCGGCTGCGGCTCGTCGCGGGAGCACGCGCCTTGGGCGCTGCTCGACTTCGGCTTTCGGGTGATCATCGCCCCGAGCTTTGCCGACATCTTTTTCAACAACTGCTTCAAGAACGGCATCCTGCCCATCGTCCTCGACGAGGCGACGGTGGCGCGGCTGTTCAGCGAGACCGAGGCCGGTGACCGCTACGCGCTGACCGTCGACCTGGCGGCGCAGACCATCGAGACGCCGACCGGCGAGGCCATCGCCTTCGAGGTCGAGTCGGGGCGCAAGCGGCGGTTGCTGGAGGGGCTGGACGACATCGGTCTGACCCTGGAGCACGCCGACGACATCCGCGCCTACGAGGCGCGGCGGCGTGAACAGGCGCCGTGGCTGTTTTCCGAACAAGAGAGAGTGCAATGAGTCAATCGATTCTGGTGCTGCCGGGTGACGGTATCGGTCCGGAGATCGTCGCCGAGGCGGTGAAGGTGATCGAGGTGCTGCGCGCCGACCACGGCCTCGATGTCGCCGTCGACGAGGGGCTGGTGGGCGGCTGCGCCTATGACGCCACCGGCCATCCGCTGCCGGCGGAGACGCTGGACAAGGCGCGGGCGGCCGACGCCATCCTGCTCGGCGCGGTCGGCGGTACCCAGTGGGAGGGTCTCGACATCGCGGTGCGCCCGGAGAAGGGGCTGCTGGGGCTGCGTTCGGAACTGGGGCTGTTCGCCAATCTGCGTCCGGCGATCCTCTATCCGCAGCTGGCCGAGGCGTCGACCCTGAAGGCGGAGGTGGTCGCCGGGCTCGACATCATGATCGTGCGCGAGCTCACCGGCGGCATCTACTTCGGCCAGCCGCGCGGGGTGCGCACGCTGGAGAACGGCGAGCGTCAGGGCTACAACACCCTGGTCTACAGCGAGTCGGAGATCGAGCGCATCGCCCGGGTCGCCTTCGAGACCGCGCGGCGTCGCGACAAGCGCCTCTGCTCGGTGGACAAGGCCAACGTGCTGGAGTGCACCGAGCTGTGGCGCGAGGTGGTCACCCGGGTCCACGCCGACTACCCCGATGTCGAGCTGTCGCACATGTACGTCGACAACGCGGCGATGCAGCTGGTGCGGGCGCCGAAGCAGTTCGACGTCATGGTCACCACCAACATGTTCGGCGACATCCTCTCCGACTGCGCCGCCCAGCTCACCGGCTCCATCGGCATGCTGCCGTCGGCGTCGCTCAACGAGAGCGGTCAGGGCATGTACGAGCCGATCCACGGCTCGGCGCCGGACATCGCCGGTCAGGGCGTGGCCAACCCGCTGGCGACCATCCTGTCGCTGGCGATGATGCTGCGCCATTCGCTGGCGGCGCCGGCGCTGGCCGAGCAGGTCGAGGCGGCGGTGGGCCGGGTGCTGGATCGCGGTCTGCGCACCGCCGACATCCACTACGCCGGCACCGAGAAGGTCTCCACCGCCGCCATGGGCGATGCGGTGGTCGCCGAACTGAAGCAGTGAACCCAACGAACGCAACAACGCGCGAGCGGAGGCAGTGATGAAGCGAGTCGGACTGGTGGGATGGCGCGGCATGGTCGGGTCGGTGCTGATGGAGCGCCTGCGCGAGGAGGGCGACTTCGCCCGCTTCGAGCCGACCTTCTTCACCACCTCCCAGGCGGGGCAGCCGGGGCCGGACATCGGCCGCGACGTGCCGCCGCTGCAGGACGCCCACAGCGTCGAGGCGCTGGCGGCCATGGACATCATCGTCACCTGCCAGGGCGGCGACTACACCGAGCGCATGCACGGTGAACTGCGCCGCCACGGCTGGGACGGCCACTGGGTCGACGCCGCCTCGACCCTGCGCATGGCCGACGACTCGGTGATCGTCCTCGACCCGGTCAACCGCGACATCATCGACGCCGCCATCGCCGGCGGCACGCGTGATTTCATCGGCGGCAACTGCACCGTCAGCCTGATGCTGATGGCGCTGGGCGGCCTGTTCCGCCAGGACCTGGTGGAGTGGATCACGCCGATGACCTACCAGGCCGCCTCCGGTTCCGGGGCCCAGCACATGCGCGAGCTGCTCGAGCAGATGGGCGCCCTCAACGCCGCGGTGGCCGACCAGCTGGCCGACCCGGCCAGCGCCATCCTCGATATCGACCGCCGGGTCACCGCGACCCTGCGCGGCGACGACTTCCCGGTGGCGCAGTGGGGCTTCCCGCTGGCCGGCAGCCTGCTGCCGTGGCTCGACAGCGAACTGCCCTCGGGCCAGAGCAAGGAGGAGTGGAAGGCCGAGGTGGAGACCAACAAGATCCTCGGCCGTGGCGACCGGCCGATCCCCATCGACGGCATCTGCGTGCGCGTCGGCGCCATGCGCTCCCACAGCCAGGCGATGACCATCAAGATGAAGCGCGACGTGCCGCTGGACGAGGTCGAGGCGATGCTGGCCGAGGCCAACGACTGGGTCCAGGTGGTGCCCAACGAGAAGCAGGCGAGCATGGCGCGCCTGACCCCGGCCGCCGTTACCGGCACCCTGGACATCCCGGTGGGCCGGCTGCGCAAGCTGACCATGGGCGGTGAGTATCTCAGCGCCTTCACCGTCGGCGATCAGCTCCTATGGGGCGCCGCCGAGCCGCTGCGCCGGGCCCTGGGTATCCTGCTGGAGTCCACATGAGTACCGATCTGCGTCTGGTGGTGGTGGGTGACGGGCCCGCCGCCGAAGGCTTTCTGGCAGCGCTTTCGGAAGTCGACTGGGCACCGGAGGCCCTGGAGCTGCTGGCCGCCCGACCGGAGCCCGGCCGCACCCTGAGCTACCGGCAGCGGCCGGTGGACGTGAATCCGGCCGGCGAATTCGATTTCTCCTCGGCCGATCTGGCCATCTTCCTGGACGATGCCCCCTGCGCCGAGGAGATCGCCGATGTGGCGGCGTCTGCCGGCTGCATGGTGGTCGATGCCACCGGCGCGCTCTCCGGGCGGCCCGACATCCCGCAGGCGGTGGCGGAGCTGGATCCCGAGGGGGCCCTGGGCGCGGCTCTGGATCGCGGACTGGTGTGTGTCCCGGTGGCGCCGGCGGCCCTGCTGGCCCGCCTGCTGGTCCCGCTGGAGCAGTTCGCCGGAGTGGCGGCGGTGCAGGCCACGGCGCTGCGCAGCATGGGCGGCTACGGCGGCGCGGCGGTGGAAGAGCTGGCCGCGCAGACCGCCGCACTGCTCAATGCCCAGCAGCGCGAGGCCGGGGTCTTCGATGCCGCAGTGGCCTTCAACCTGCTGCCGGAGGCCGGCGAGGCGGAGGGGGGGCAGGCCGCCACCGAGCTGGCCATGGCCGAGAGCATACACCGTTACCTGGCTCGCGAGACCCTGCCGGTGAGCGCCTCGGCCATTACCGTGCCGGTCTTCCACGGCGACGGTCTGGCCCTGCATGTCGAGCTGGCCCGTGGCGTCGATCCCCGAGGCGTTGCCGGGGCCCTGCGCGACGCCGGGCTGGCGGCCGCCGATGGCCCGCTGGGCCCGGACCCGCGCGGCGTCGCCGAGAGCGGCGGCATCCAGGTCGGCCGGATCCGCGTGGCCGGCGAGGATGACCGCCATCTGGCCCTGTGGGCCGTGGCCGATCCCGTGCACGGTCTGACCGTGCCGTCGGCCCTGGCCATGACCGGGCTGCTTGTACAGGAACTGGCCTAAACCTTTGCACAGAAACGCCGATCATCGTCAAACGGGTTTGGCCGCACATTATTGACTACAGTATAGTGGCGTTCGGGCATTCGACGGGGCGGCGTGGCCCCGGCACTCAAAATGGTGGAGGCGGGACGTTGATTCGATACGGTGCGTGGGCAGTGCTGCTGCTGGGACTGCAGGCGAGCGCCGCCTTTGCCGTGAGTCTGGGCACGCTGGAACATGAATCCACCCTGAACCAGCCCTTCAGCGGCGCGATCCCGCTGCACGATTTCGACCGGCGCGATGTCGAGCGCATGGAAGCGCGCCTGGCCTCCCGCGAATCCTTTGAGCGGGCCGATATCGAGTGGCGGGACGGTCTGGAGCAGCTCCACTTCGATCCGGTCTGGGACGAGGATGGCGGACATATCCGGATCACCAGCGCCGCGCCGGTGGAAGAACCCTTCCTGGATTTCCTCGTGCGGGTGGACTGGCCCGCGGGCCGTCTCTACCGCGAATACCGCGTCCATCTCGAACGCCCCGATGTGACCGAGGACGAGGCCGCCGCCATCCAGGCCCCGGCGGCGGCCACCGAGGCCGGTCTGCGGCCCGGCGAGGCGGAGTCCGGGGCGATGATCCACGGACCGGTGGCCCGGGGCGAGATGCTCTGGGACATCGCCGAACAGATGCGTCCCGACGATTCGGTCACCGTTCCCCAGGTGATCGCGGCGCTGATGCGCGACAACCCCGAGGCCTTCATCGACGACAACGCCAACCGGCTGAAGGCCGGCTACGTGCTGCGTCTGGAGAACCCGGAAGGGGTCGCCGACATCGATGCCGAGGCCGCGGAAGAAGATTTCTGGCGCCAGTACCGCGCCTGGCAGGATTTCCGTCAGCGACGCGCCGAGGCGACCACGCCCCGTCCCGACGAGACCGAGGTGGACGGGCCGTCCGCGCCGTCCGCCGCCGACGAAGCCACCGGGCTGACCCTGGAGTCGCCGGAATTCGAGGAACAGGTCCTGCGCCCCCATGGTGCCGACATCGAGGGGGACGGCATCGAACG
>CAZGJO010000157.1:0-4961 GCA_964525685.1 uncultured Ectothiorhodospiraceae bacterium
CGAAGGCGAGGATGTGGGTGGCGATCCGGTCCAGGAACCAGCGGTCGTGGGAGATCACCACGGCGCACCCGGGGAAGGTGAGCAGCGCCTCTTCCAGGGCCCGCAGGGTCTCCACGTCCAGGTCGTTGGTGGGCTCGTCCAGCAGCAGCACGTTGCCGCCGCTTTGCAGCAGCTTGGCCAGGTGCACCCGGTTGCGCTCCCCCCCGGAGAGCTCCCCGATGCGCTTCTGCTGCTCGCTGCCCTTGAAGTTGAATCGGCCCACATAGGCGCGGGACTGCACCTCGTAGGTGCCCACCTGGATGATGTCCTGGCCGTCGGAGATCTCCTCCCAGACGGTCTTGCTGTCGTCCAGGTGGTCGCGGCTCTGGTCCACGTAAGCCAGATCCACCGTGTCACCGATGCGGATCTCCCCGGCGTCCGGCTGCTCGGTACCCGTGATCATCCGGAACAGGGTGGTCTTGCCGGCCCCGTTCGGCCCGATCACGCCCACCAGGCCGCCCGGGGGCAGATTAAAGGTGAGGTCCTCGTAGAGCAGCTCATCGCGGAACGCCTTGCGCACGCCATCGAACTCGATGACCTTGTCCCCCAGGCGTGGCCCCGGCGGGATGTAGAGCTCCTGGGTCTCGTTGCGCTTCTGGAACTCCTTCGACTGGAGCTCCTCGAAGCGCTGCAGGCGCGCCTTGCTCTTGGCCTGGCGGCCCTTGGGGTTGGTGCGCACCCACTCCAGCTCGGCCTTGACCGCACGCTGATGGGCCTGCTCCTGCTTCTTCTCCTGCTCCAGGCGCTTTTCCTTCTGCTCCAGCCAGGAGGAGTAGTTGCCCTGCCAGGGGATGCCCTGGCCACGGTCCAGCTCCAGGATCCAGCCCGCGACGTTGTCCAGGAAGTAGCGGTCGTGGGTGACCGCCACCACGGTGCCGCTGAACTCGGCCAGGAAGTGCTCCAGCCACGCCACCGACTCGGCGTCCAGGTGGTTGGTGGGCTCGTCGAGCAGCAGCATGTCGGGCTTGGAGAGCAGCAGCTTGCACAGCGCCACGCGGCGGCGCTCGCCGCCGGAGAGGGTGGTGACATCGGCGTCCCACGGCGGCAGGTTCAGCGCGTTGGCGGCGATGGCCAGGGTGCGGTCCAGGTCCCAGGCGCCGGCGGCGTCGATCTTGTCCTGCAGCTCCGCCTGCTCGGCCATCAGCGCCTCGAAATCGGCGTCGGGGTCGGCGAACTCCTCGGAGACGGCATTGAAGCGCTCGACCAGCGCCTTGAGCTCGCCGACCCCCTCCTCGACGTTGCCGCGGACGTCCTTGCTCTCGTCCAGGTCCGGCTCCTGCGGCAGATAGCCGATGTTGATGCCCGGCTGGGGCCGCGCCTCGCCCTCGTACTCGGTGTCCACCCCGGCCATGATCCGCAGCAGCGACGACTTGCCCGAGCCGTTGAGGCCGAGCACGCCGATCTTGGCGCCGGGGAAGAAGGAGAGGGAGATGTCCTCGAGGATGGTCTTCTTCGGGGGGACCGTCTTGGTCACCCGGTTCATGGTGAAGACGTACTGCGCCATGGTGTTCTCGTTTCCCGCGTTGGTTTCAAGGTGTGGTTCGAATGGCGCCCACGATAGCAGATTTCGGCCCGGTTCTGGATACGGGGGCAGTCAGACCAGCGGCGGTTCCCCGCCGGCCTCGAAATCGTCCTCCAGGGCGCTGCTGGTGGCCTCCACCTGGTGGGCATCGCCGGCTTGCCCGAAACGGGCGATGTGGTAGAGGGCGTCGCCCTCGTAGGCCAGCGGCATGTTCAACCGGCCGATGATGACCCCCGAACCCGGCGAGGTGATGGCCTCGCGGCCGTCGCCGAAGGGATCGGAGACCCAGCCCAGGGTGGTGCCCTTGCCGACCCGGTCGCCGAGGGTCTTCACCGAGCGCAGGATGCCGCTCTGCGGGGCGCGCACCCAGGCGCTGGAGCGCGCCTCCACCGGCTCGGTGGCCTTCTTGCGCCGGCGGGTGGAGGGCGGGAGCATGCCGAGGTGGCGCATCACCTCGAGGATCCCGGAGACGCCGACCCGAATGGAGACCTCGTCGAAGCGCAGCGCCTCGCCCGCCTCGTAGAGCAGCATGGGCACCCCGGCGTCGGCGGCGGCCTGGCGCAGGGAGCCGTCGCGCAGATCGGAGTTGAGCATCACCGGAGCGCCGAAGGTGGTGGCCATCTCCCGGGTGGTCGGATCGTCGAGGTTGGCGCGGATCTGCGGCAGGTTGCTGCGGTGGATGGCGCCGGTGTGCAGGTCGATGCCGTGGGTGGCGTTGGCCACCACCTCGCCCATGAAGAGCGAGGCGAGGCGGGCGGCCAGCGAGCCGCGCTCGGAGCCGGGGAACATGCGGTTGAGATCGCGGCGGTCGGGCAGATAGCGGGTGCGGTTGATGAAGCCGTGGACATTGACCACCGGCATGGCCAGCACCGACCCGCGCATCCGCTTCAGCAACTTGTTGGCCAGCAGGCGGCGGATGATCTCGACGCCGTTGATCTCGTCACCGTGGATCGCCGCCGAGACGAACAGCCGTGGGCCGTCCTTGCGCCCGCGCACGACGTGGACCGGGGTGTTGATGGGGGCGTGGGTGTAGAGACGGCCGGCCGGGAGGTCGATGGTCTGACGGTCACCGCGCGCGACGGCGGTGCCGTTGATGACCAGATCCCCCTTCACCCGCGCTTGCCCTTGGTGCGGGTGTGGTTGGGGCGCGCGTTCTTCTCGATGAAGCTGATGATCTGCCCGGCGACGTCCTTGTTGGTGGCCGACTCGATGCCCTCGAGGCCGGGGGAGGAGTTGACCTCCATCACCACCGGCCCGTGGTTGGAGCGCAGGATGTCGACCCCGGCGACGTTGAGCCCCAGCACCTTGGCCGCGCGCACCGCCGTGGCCCGCTCCTCCGGGGTGATGCGGATGAGGGTGGCCTGACCGCCGCGGTGCAGGTTGGAGCGGAACTCGCCCTCCCTGGCCTGGCGCTTCATCGCCGCCACCACCTTGCCGGCCACCACCAGACAGCGGATGTCGGCGCCGCCGGCCTCCTTGATGTACTCCTGGATCATGATGTTGGCGTGCAGCCCCATGAACGCCTCGATGATCGACTCCGCCGCCTTGCGGCTGTCGGCCAGCACCACGCCGATGCCCTGGGTGCCCTCGAGCAGCTTGATCACCAGCGGCGCACCGCCGACCATCTTGATCAGGTCCTGGACGTCGTCGGGGGAGTGGGCGAAGCCGGTCACCGGCAGGCCGATGCCCTCGCGGGCGAGCAGCTGCAGCGAGCGCAGCTTGTCGCGGGAGCGCGAGATCGCCACCGACTCGTTCACCGGGAAGACGCCCATCATCTCGAACTGGCGCATGAGCGCCGTGCCGTAGAACGTGATGGAGGAGCCGATGCGCGGGATCACCGCGTCGAAGCCGGTGAGGTTCTCACCCTTGTAGTGGATCTCCGGCTTGTGCGAGGCGATGTTCATGTAACAGCGCAGGGTGTCGATGACCCGCACCTCGTGGCCACGCTCCTTGGCGGCCTCCACCAGTCGACGGGTGGAGTAGAGCGATGAGCGGCGTGACAGGATGGCGATCTTCAACGGTAACGGGACCTCTGGCAAAACGACGGGCGACCTGCGGGATGAACCCGCACGGACCCAGTGTAGTTCAACAGCGCGGACTCATGCCCGGGGATTTCCCCGATAGGAGGCGGCCGGATCGACGAGGATCCTGCCACGCATCGCCGTGCGACCCAAGAGCATGCGAAAGCGCATGGTGTCCCGGGTGGTCAGGGTCAGCTCGATGGGCCAGCGCTGGCCGGCGATGCACACCGGGGTCTCGATGACGTAGCGCTCCTCGGTGTGGCCGCCGGAGTCGGTGACCTCGCGCTGGTCGACGATGGGCGCACGCACCCGCGCCACCGAGCTGTCCGGTCCCTGCTGCGGGTGGATGGCGAAATTCACGAAGGGGCCGTCGGCGGTCTCCTCCACGTCCAGCTCGAAGGCGTGCAGGGCCGAGGTGCGCGCCCCGGTGTCGACCTTCGCCTTGATCGGCGGCAGCCCCAGCTCGGGCAGGTCGACCCATTCGCGCCAGCCGAGGATCACCCGGGAATCGATATCGTTGTCTCCACTCATGCGCCGGTTTATGGCACAGAAAGGCCGCCGGGGCAAAATGGAAAAGGGGACTGTCCCCTTTTCAGACGCAGCGGGTGCAGTCGCGACCGGCCTGCTTGGCGGTGTAGAGGGCCTCGTCGGCCCGGCGCAGCAATGCCTCGGTGTCGCCGTCGCCGCCGAGGCACGCCACCCCGGCGCTGATGGTGAGCGAGCCGACACCGGGGAAAACGTGCGCGGCCACCTGTTGGCGCAGCCGTTCGGCCAGCCGGCAGCCGTGTTCGTCATCGGTATCCGGTGCCAGCACGGCGAACTCCTCGCCACCCCAGCGGGCCGGGATGTCGGTAGCGCGCAGGGTGTCGTTGATGACCTCGGCCAGCCTCACCAGCACCTGATCGCCGACCTCATGGCCGTACTGGTCGTTGATCGCCTTGAAGTGGTCGATGTCGAGCATGATCAGCCCCAACGGGGTCGCCAGTCGCTGGCTGCGGGCGGCCTCGTGCTGCAGCGCCTCGTCGAAGCGCCGGCGATTGGCCAACCCGGTGAGCTGATCGGTGCTGGCCAGGTGGGCCTGCTCGGCAAGCAGCTCCTCGACCACGCCGAGCAGCTCGTTGAAGACGCCGGCGATGGTGCCGATCTCGTCATGGCGCCGCTCTATGGTCAGGCGGTTGCTGAAGTCGTGGCTGGTACCGATTTCACGCACCCCGGCCACCAGTCGGGTCAGGTCGAGGACCAGGCAGCGGATGGCGTAGAGCACCAGGGCGATGATGCCGCCGCCGAGCAGCAGCGCCACCGCGCCGAGCGCCCACAGTCGGCGCTCCATCTCCTGCAACCGCGTCTCACCCTGCTGCTGCAGCCAGGCGAGGGAGTCC
>CAZGJO010000158.1:0-4939 GCA_964525685.1 uncultured Ectothiorhodospiraceae bacterium
GTCGCGCTGCTTGCCGCGGCGGCGGCCGCGCTGGATGGCGTGGCTGCCGAAGAGCTGGCCCTCGGTGATCACGGCCAGCGGCCCCGCGGGGCCGTCGTGGAGGACCAGTCCCCGCTCCATCGGGGCCACGGTCAGGGCGAGACGGTTCTCGTCCCCGGCGACGAAGGTGGACCAGTCCTCGACCGGTCGGGGATGGATGTCGCGGCCCCGCAGGAGGTCGTGCAGCGCCTCGCGCCGGCCGGAGCTCTCCGCCGCGAACAGGATCCGGCCCGGGAAGCCGGTCAGGAACTGTTCCAGGGCGTGTGGCGCGTTCTCGCCGCGCCCGCTGATGGGCAGCTCCGGCGGCCGGGCCGTGTCGAGATTGGTGCGTCCGGCCTCCGCGGGTTCCTCGAAGCCGTTCAGCCGCAGATGGGGGTGCGGCTTGATACCGGCGAAGACCTCGTCCACCGCCAGAAAGAGGCGTCCCGGGGGGAGGATGGGGCGCTCGGTGTTGTGCCGGCGACTCTCGTAGCGTGCGGCGGTCTCCTCGGCGAAGGCCTCGATGGCCCCGGCGGTGTCGGCATTGGTCACCACCAGCGCGGTGTCGGGCAGGTAATCGAACAGCGTGGCCGTCTCCTCGAAGAAGAGCGGCAGGTAGTACTCCAGGCCGGCGGGGGCGAGCCCCTCGCTGACATCGCGATAGACCGGGCATTGGCTGGGATCGCCCTCGAACGCGGTGCGCCACGCCTCGCGGAACCGGCGGATGGCGGCCTCGTCCAGGGGGTACTCGCGCGCCGGCAGCATGTGGAGCCGGTCGACGCGATCGAGGCTGCGCTGGCTCTCCGGATCGAAGGTCCGGATGGTGTCGATCTCGTCGTCGAACAGATCGATGCGATAGGGCACGTTGCCGCCCATGGGAAAGAGATCGACCAGGTTGCCCCGGACGGCGAACTCGCCGTGTTCCATGACCTGGGAGACGCGCTGGTAGCCCGCCGCTTCCAGTCGGCGCTGGAAGTCCTCCACCGGCAGCTGGTCGCCGGTGTCCAGGATGAAGGCCTGACCATCCACATAGTGGCGCGGGGGCAGGCGGTGCATCAGCGTGCGGGCCGGCACCAGCAGCACACCGCTGTCCAGAGCGGGCAACCGATAGAGGGTGGCCAGCCGCTGGGAGATGATCTCCTGCTGTGGTGAGAAGCTGTCCCACGGCAGCGTCTCCCAGTCCGGGAAGTGCAGCACCTCGCTGCCGAAGAAGTGCAGTTCGGCCTCCAGTTCCAGGGCGTGGTGCGCATCCCGGGTGATGACCAGCAGCGGTCCCCTGTGCGTCGTGGCGGCCTGGTGGATGGCCAGGGCCTCGGCGCAGCCGCGCACGGCCCCCAGACGCCGGTCCTGACCGGCGGGGGGCAGTTCGATGGGGGGAAGCGCGGGTTTCTGCTGGTTGGCCATGGTGTCGGTCGTTTGCGAACGGGGCGGTATTGTACGTGGCTTGCGGGTGAGGGGACAGTGGCGCCGGTGCCGAAGTCCTTCCTGTCGGCCGTTCCCGCCGGCTCGTCCGTGGGGGCGCAAGGCGGGCCCGCCGCGCTACAATGGCGCCATGGATACCCTCTACAACAAGCTCTCGGAAAAGATCAGCGACCTCATCCTCGCGGTCATCGCCCTCGGCCTGCTGGTGGTCTCGGTGGAGTACGTCCAGATCATCACCGACAACCCGCAGATGCTGAAGAACCCCGACTTCTGGAAGCGCATCGCCCTGACCTCGCTGGTCACCGCCTTCACGGCCTACAAGTTCGTGGCCTATTCCGCCTATTTCTGCAACCCGGACAACTGCCAGCGGCTCGCCGGTCTGAGCGAGTGGCGGATCGTGGTGCTGTTCCTGCTCGACCTGGTGGAGGTGACCCTGGTGGCCTGGCTCTATGCCGTGATGCTCATCGGCCACCTGACCTCCCTGGGGGATGCCATCGTCAGCAGCGACATCGCGCTGGGGGCGACCACCATCCCCTTCCTGTTCCTCTTCCTCGCCCTGTGGCACCTGACCGTCCTGCTGTGGTACCTCGTCGCTCGGGGCAGTCGGCGGGACCGGCGAGTGCACGCCGGCTTCATGGCGGCCTACCTGCTGGCGATGATGCTGCTCTCCCTGCCGGACATCGACCCCATCCGCGAACTCACGGACTGGCTGGCCATCGCCTTCTTCGCCGCGTGCGTGGGGCTGCTCTACCGGCTGAAGGCCATCCCCGATATCCGGGCCGCCGCTCGAAGCGGGGACTGAACCGCGCCACCGCTTCTCCCGGCCGGGACCGGGTGGGGGAATGGGCGGTTTCCAACGGAGTCATTATGTCGTTGCCATCCCCGACTGCCAGTCGTTCCACCGGGACCGTGATGGTCGTGGTCGGTGTGCTCGCCCTGAGCGTGGACGGGCTGCTGATCCGGCTGGCCGGGGTCGGTGGTCCGGACGTCCTGTTCTGGCGCGGCCTGTTCATGGCCATCGCGCTCACGCTGGTGCTGCGGCTGATGTCCGGCCAGTGGGTTATCCAGCGGCTGCGCGGCGGGGGAGGCGACACGCCCTGGGTCGTCGCCTGCTTCGCCATCACCAATTTCCTGTTCGTCTTCGCGGTGCTGAACACGGCGGTGGCCAATGCGGTGGTGATCCTGGCGGCGTCGCCCCTGTTCGCGGCCCTGCTCTCCGGCTGGCTGCTGAGGGAGTGGATCCCGCTGCGCACCTGGATCGCCATCGCGGCGGTCCTCGTCGGCATCGTCGGAGTGTTCGCCGGTTCGCTGGAGACCGGGGGGCTGCTCGGCGATGCCCTGGCACTGATCGCGGCGTTCGTCATCGGGCTGAAGCTGACCCTGCTGCGCCGTTCGCCGAATATCGACCGCATTGCCGCCATCGGGGCGGGCGGACTGTTCGGGGCGCTGGTGGCGTTGCCGCTGGCCGCGCCGCTGGCGGTGGGGGGCGAGGCGCTGGCCCTGCTGGCGGTCATGGGGGGACTGCAGATGCCGCTGGCACTGGTGCTCATCGCCCTGGCCACACACCACCTGCCGGCGGGGGAGGTCGCACTGTTCCTGGTGCTGGAGGCGGTCTTCGGGACCCTGTGGGTCTGGTGGCTGCTGGCCGAGGCGCCGACGCCGGCGACGCTCCTCGGCGGGACGCTGGTACTGGTGACCCTGGCGGTGCACGCCTGGCTGGCGTGGCGGGAGGCGGAGCCGTGACGCGCCCGTCGTCCGGTGCGCCGTCCCGCCCGCCGGAGCGTGATGCCCGAGGACGCATCGAGGCGATCTTCCGGGCCGGACTGGAGGCGGTGAACGGCTGTCATGCGGTGGCGGCGGCGCTCAGGCTGGAGGGGGAGACGCTGTGGGTCGGTGAACAGTCCTTCGACCTGCGTGCCGTGGAGCGGATCGTGGTGGTCGGCTGCGGCAAGGCGACCTGGTCCATGGCACAAGCGGTGGAGGCGGTGCTGGGCGAGCGCATCGCCGCCGGGGTGATCAGCGTCAAGCACGGCCACACCGGGGATGCGCCGCTGCGCCGGATCGAGGTGGTGGAGGCGGGCCATCCGCTGCCGGATGCCGGCAGCATCGAAGGTGCGGAGCGCGCCATGGCGCTGCTGGAGGACTGCGGCGAGCACGACCTGGTGCTCGGGCTGATCTCCGGTGGCGGCTCGGCGCTGTGGGAGCTGCCGGTGGCCGGGCTCGACCTCGCCGATCTGGAGGCGCGGACGCGCGCGTGGCTGGCCTCGGGTGCCGACATCGCCACCATCAACGCCGAGCGGCGGCGGCTGTCGCGGATCAAGGGTGGTGGCGCGGCGCGGGCGGCGGCACCGGCGCGCTGTGCGGTGCTGCTGATCTCCGATGTCCTCGGCGACGATCCGGCGACCATCGCCTCGGGGCCGTTCTGGCGCGATGATGGCGCGGTGCCCCACCATATCTGTGCCGACAACCGTCGGGCGCGGGCGGCGGCCGCGGCGGCGGCCCGGGCCCGGGGCTACCGGGTGGTGCAGCGGGAGGCGCCCTTGAGCGGCCCGGTGGAAGAGGTAGTGGCGGAGTGGTGGGCCGCCATCGAGGGCGAAGCAGGTGAAGCCAAGGGGCATGAGGCCGAAGCCGGTTCAGGCACTGACCCGGTCTGCCTCATCGCCGGCGGCGAGCCCACGGTGGTCCTGCCGCCGGCGCCGGGGGAGGGCGGCCGCAGTCAGCACGCCGCGCTGCTGCTGGCGCTCAGGGCGGACGGTCGCGACCATCGGACCCTGCTCTGCGCCGGCACCGACGGCAGCGACGGCCCCACATCCGCCGCCGGGGGCGTGGTCGATGGCGGCAGCGTCGCGCGCATGGTCGCCGCCGGCCATGATCCACGGTCGGCGGCTGCCCGTTTCGACGCCGGACCGGCACTGGCGGCGGCCAGCGATCGCCTGGTCACCGGCACCACCGACACCAACGTCACCGACCTCTGGATCGCCCTGGTCGAAGGCGGCTGAGCCGCGCCATGGTTGCGGTTGCAGAGGCTCTGTGCCTGGGGCACCCTGAGCGCTTCGCCATGAACCGGCCCGACGGGAGGGACCCCCGATGCTGACGATCACCGATGACCTGAGCCTGCCCGAGGACGAACTGGAATGGACCGCCATCCGCGCCCAGGGCGCCGGCGGCCAGAACGTCAACAAGGTCGCCACCGCCGTGCAGTTGCGCTTCGACATCCCCGCCTCGTCGCTGCCCGAGGTGTACAAGGAGGCGTTGATGGCGCGCCGCGACCGGCGCATCACCCGCGAGGGGGTGGTGGTGATCAAGGCGCAGCGCCACCGCACCCGTGAAGCCAATCTCGAGGATGCCCGTGAACGCCTGGCGGCCCTGATCCGCCAGGCCGGCGAGCGGCCGAAGCCGCGCAAGCCGACCCGGCCCACCAGGTCGGCCCGGCGGCGGCGCGTCGACCAGAAGGTCCAGCGTGGCCGCACCAAGCGCCTGCGCGGCCCGGTCGATGATT
>CAZGJO010000159.1:0-4924 GCA_964525685.1 uncultured Ectothiorhodospiraceae bacterium
ATCGCGGCGAATACGATGTCGCCCTGTTCAGCGAGAGCTTCCAGTACATCGACATGGCGGCCGCCTTCGAGCGGCTGGAGGTGCTGCTGAAGCCGGGCGGCCGGGTGATCCTCTGTGACTTCTTCAAGACCGCCGCCCACAACGACGGCGGCCCCGGCAGCAAGAGCTTCGGCGGCGGCCACAAGCTGGCGCGCTTCTACCAGCGGCTGGAGGCGAGCCCGCTCACCGTGGTGGTCGACGAGGACATCACCGAGCCGGTGAGCCGCAACATCGCGCTGCTCGACGACATCCTGCGCAACCGCATCAAGCCGTCCACCGACGCCATCGGCCAGTTCCTGCGGGAGAACTACCCGTTGACCCACAAGGTGCTGGGATTCCTGTTCCGCAAGCGCTGGGCCAAGATCCAGTACAAGTACCTGAGTGGCAATCGCAGCGCCGATGTCTTCAAGCGCTACAAGAGCTATCGTTTCCTGATACTCGAGAAGCCCGCGGCCTGAGCCGGTCACAGGGGAGGAGAGTGCATGGTGTACAGGGGGAGTGGCCGAGGCTGGCTGGTCGCGGTGCTGTTGATGTTCCTGGCGCCGGCGGCCTCGGCGGCGGTGGATCTCAGTATGAGTGGCGGCGAGTCGCGCTACACCGTGGACCACGAGGACGAGCGGGTCGAGACCACCAATCGACGGCTCGGGATCAACGCCGATGTACGCGTCCTGCGGCCCTGGTTGCTGCGGCTGTCCTTCGGCCGCTCCTGGTTGACCGAGAGTGGCCGCGCACTGACCGACGATACCGAGCTCACCGGCCAGTATGTCGGGGTGACGGTGGCGCGTCCGCTGCACCGGGGCGACTGGCATCGGCTCACCGGCAGTGTCGGCTATACCCGTTCCGAACTGGATGGTGATGTCGGGGACGAGACGCTGGAGCAGGACTGGTGGCAGCTGCGTCTCGGGGCGTCACTGACCCTGGTGCCGTCCTCGCCGGTGGCCCCCATTGCCGGCATCGGTCTCTCCGAGGCCCGGGGGCGCGAACGGCTCTCCGGTCCGAATGGGTACAGCCGCGATTTCGAGCACCGTGATCGCGTCGACGGCCATGTGGGCGCCCGCATCCGGACCGGCGCGCGTTCCAGTGCGATTCTGATCCGCAGCCACTTCGGGGCGAGCAGCGGCTTCTCGGTCGATTTCAGCCATGCCTTCTGAGGGGGGCGGGTCTCGCAACTGGCGTGAGGCCCACCCCCGTTCGAGGAGTGCCTCGTCGTGAGGGGGCTGCGCTCCCTCTGGCTCCCCGCCGTCCTGGTGATCCTCACCTGGGGTTTCTGGGTGAACCCCGACCTCAAGGAGATCGCCGGCGGCATCGCGCTCTTCCTTTTCGGCATGCGCTCCCTGGAAGAGGGCTTCCGGACCTTCACCGGCGGCACCCTGGAGATGCTGCTGCGCCGCTCCACCAACCGGCTGTGGAAGAGCCTCGGCTTCGGTCTGGTGAGCACGACGCTGATGCAGTCGAGCACCCTGGTCTCGCTCATCACCATCGCCTTCGTCAGCTCCCAGATGGTCACCCTGGCCGGCGGGATCGGCATCATCATGGGAGCCAACCTCGGCACCACCACCGGGGCGTGGCTCATCGCCGGGCTGGGGCTGCGGGTGGACATCGCGGCCTACGCCATGCCCTTCGTGGTCTTCGGCGTCGTGCTGCTGTTCCAGCGTTCGGCCCATCTGAAGGGGCTGGGCTACCTCGGTCTCGGCGTCGGCTTCCTCTTCCTCGGGATCCACTACATCCAGGCCGGCTTCGACGCCGTCTCCGGTGATGTCGATCTGGCCGCCTATGCCATGACCGGGTTTGTCGGCGTGCTCGCCTTCACGGCCATCGGACTGGTGGTGACGGTGATCACCCAGTCCAGCCATGCCACCCTGCTGCTGGTCATCACCGCGCTGGCGGCCGGCCAGATCGGTTACGAGAACGCGCTGGCGGTGACCGTCGGGGCCAACCTCGGCAGCACCGCGACGGCGGTTCTCGGTGGCCTGACCGCCAACCTCGGCGGCAAGCGGCTGGCCATCGCCCATGTGGTCTTCAACGTCATGACGGCGGCCCTGGCCATTGCGCTGATCGGTCCGATGGTCCGGCTGGTCGAGATCATCAGCGCCGGACTCGGCATCGCCCCCGACGACTACATGCTCCAGCTGGCGGTCTTCCACACCCTCTTCAACCTGGCCGGTGTGCTCCTTCTGGCCCCCTTCGTCAACCAGCTGGAGCGCGGACTCATGCGCCACATCACCGGTGCCCGCGCCGGTGTCGAGACGCCGGCCTATCTCTACCCGGAGGCCATGGGCACGCCGGACACGGCGGTCAGCGCGGTGCGCGGGGAGGTCGGCCGGCTGTTCGAGAATGCCTACGGCCTCGTGGCCCACGGCCTCAGCCTGCGCCGCGCGGTCATCGAGTCGGAGCAGTCCCTGAGCGAGGCGGTGAAGAACACCCGGCGGATCATGCCGCTGGATGTGGACGATCTCTACGAGGCGCGGGTGAAATCGCTGCACAGCAGCATCGTCGCCTTCATCAGCGAGGCCCAGAGCCACGAGCTCTCCGAGGCGGCCATCAACGAGCTGTATGCCCTGCGCCAGGCCAGCCAGGATGTGGTCGAAGCGGTCAAGGCCACGAAACACCTGCACAAGAACCTCTCGCGCTACGGGGTCTCCGGGGACCCGGCCATCCGCAGCCGGTATGACGCCATGCGTCTGCAGCTGGCGCGGATCCTGCGCGAGGTGCGCCAGCTGCAGTCCGAGCCGCCGGAAGATGTCACGTCGCTGTCACTGGATTCCCTCAAGGTGGAACTGGAGCGCGCCAACCGCCACCTGATGAACGACATCGACGAGCGGATCCGGGCGCGGCAGATCAGCCCCGAGGTGGCGACCTCGATGATGAATGATGCCGGTTACGTCCACGCCATCGGTGAACGGATGATCCGGGCGGCCCGGGCCCTGCTGCTGCCGCGTGCGGCCCCGGAGCAGGTCGCCGAGGAGCAGCTCAGCCTGGACGACGAAGCCATCGCCGAGCTGGCGGACGAAGACGCGTCAACGAAGGAGGCGGGGAGATGAAGACCCAGAAGCTGCTGGAGCGCCTGGCCGAACTCCTTGGAACCAGGGGCCATGCCGCGCGGCGGGAGCGACGGGCCCTGCTGGAGGTGATGGGCAAGCTGCGCGCCAAGGAACGCAAGTTCCAGCGGCGCCTGGCGGAGATCGACGACCCTTCGGAACGCGAGGAGCTGGAGAGGCGTTTGCGAGTGGTCCACGCCCAGCGCCGCAAGGGGGTCGAACAGCTGCTCGAACTGCGCCGGTCCCGGCGCGCCGGGTCGGTGGACGACGCCTGAGCCCGTCGATGGCTAACGCCGGTCGATGAGGGCGCTGCCGAGGCGAAAGGCGAGCAGCAGCCCGAAGAGCGTCGTGTAGAGGGCGATCTCGCGATAGTCGGCCCGGGTCTGCATCCAGGCATGGAGCAGGCCGAGGGCGGCCGCCGGGTAGATGAGCCGGTGCAGCCACTGCCAGGCCCGCCGGTTCATGCGTCGTTTCACCGCCCCGGGGGAGGTCAGCGCCAGAGGCAGCAGCAACAGCAGGGCCGCCGCCCCGGCGGTGAGGTAAGGGAGGCCCCGGACCTCTTCCCAGGCCCAGCCCCAGGCCCAGCCCTGTTCCAGCCCCAGCCAGATCAGCGCGTGGCCCAGTAGCCAGGCCCAGGCCCAGAGCCCCAGCTGGCGGCGCACCACCATGAAGCCCGGCCAGCGGGTCAGCCGGAAGGCGGGGCCGAGCATCAGGGTCGCCAGCAGCAGGAGCAGACCGGTGGTGCCGGCGAAGTGCAGCGCCGCTTCGCTCGGGACGATCCCCAGCGCCCCGCGCTGCCAGGCCAGCGCGAGCCACAGGGCCGGAAGCAGACCACCGGCGGCCACCAGCAGGCGGAAGAGGGTGACAAGGGGGCTTGCTCGCATCAGAAGTGCTTCTCCAGATCCATGCCGGCGTAGAGGTGGGCCACCTCGTCACCGTAGCCGTTGAACAGGGTCGTCTCCCGCTGCCCGGATTCACCGATGCGCCGCTCCCGCGCCTGATTCCAGCGCGGATGGTGGACCTCGGGATTGACGTTGGCGTAGAAGCCGTACTCGTTCGGGGCCTTCTCCTCCCAGACGGTGGTGGGCTTCTCCTCCTGGAGGTGGATCCGGACGATGGACTTGATGCTCTTGAAGCCGTATTTCCACGGCACCACCAGTCGCAGCGGGGCACCGTTCTGGTTCGGCATCTCCTTGCCGTAGAGGCCGACGGCCAGGAGGGTCAGGGGGTGCATGGCCTCGTCCATGCGCAGGGCCTCGTGGTAGGGCCAGTCGAGGATGTCGCGACGTTGACCACGCAGCTGATCCGGGTCGTGGAGGGTCTCGAAGACCACGTACTTCGCGCGTGAAGTCGGTTTGTGCCGCTCGAGCAGCTTGCCGAGCTCGAAGCCGTTCCACGGGATGACCATGGACCACGCCTCCACGCAGCGCAGGCGGTAGACGCGTTCCTCGAGGGTGTGGGGGCGGACGATGTCCTCGAAATCAAAGGTACCCGCCTTCTCCACTTCACCGTCGATGGTGACCGACCAGGGGTCGGTACTGAGCTGATGGCCCCAGTCGGAGGGATCCCGCTTGCGGGTGCCGAACTCGTAGAAGTTGTTGTAGCTGGTCACCGCATCGAAGTCGGTGAGTGTCTCGTCCGTGGTGTAGGGTCCCTGTTCGGCGCTGTCCAGGGCCTCTTCGAGCCAGTCCGCGCGGAGCCGGGGGCTGTAGCCGGCAAGACCGCCCCCGAGGGCGGCCCCCATCAGCAGACCGCTGCTCTGGCGCAGGAAACGGCGCCGCTCGTGATAGACCGACTCGGGGGTGATCTCCGAGTCATGGGGGCGGGGGTAGCGGTAGCGTGCCATG
>CAZGJO010000160.1:0-4870 GCA_964525685.1 uncultured Ectothiorhodospiraceae bacterium
CCCTGCTGCAACCCTTCCACCCCTTGCTGGCCGGCTGGTCGGGGCGGGGGGAGCTGGCCACCCTGGGGGCCGTCGAGGCGGCCGGTCGTTCGCTCCCCCTGAGTGGCGACGCCAGCCTGCAGGGCCTCTACGTCAACGAGTTGATGGTGCGGTTGACCCATCGCCACGACCCGCACCCCGCGTTGTTCGACACGTATGGCGCGACCCTTCAGGCCCTGGTGGAAGAGCCCGGCGAGGCAACGCTACGCCGCTTCGAGGGGCGGTTGCTCGGCCATCTGGGCTATGCCCCCCCGCTGCTGGAACGGGCCGACGGCGGTGGGGCGGTCCAACCCGATGGGCGCTACTGTTATCATCCGGGCAGCGGCCCCGTCCCGGTCCTGGGAGAAGGGCGGGACGCGGGGCCGGTGGTCAGCGGGGCGACGCTCCACGCCATGGCCGCCGAGGACTACCACGACGCGGCGGTCCTGCGCGAGGCCAAGATGGTGATGCGGGCCGTGCTGGCCACCCATCTGGGCGATCGGCCGCTGGCCAGCCGGGAGCTCTTCCGGGGGCGCCGGCGGCCCGGCGAACGAGGCGATTGATGAGGACACCATGGAACAGAATATCCTGCTGGGCGTGAACATCGACCATGTGGCCACCCTGCGCCAGAGTCGGGGGACGCGCTTCCCCGATCCGGTCCAGGCGGCGCTGATCGCCGAGCAGGGCGGGGCCGATTCGGTGACGCTGCATCTGCGCGAGGACCGCCGCCATATCCAGGAGCGGGACGTGGAGCTGGTGGCGGCCACCGTGGCCACGCGGGTCAACCTGGAGATGGCGGTGACCGAGGAGATGCTGCAGGTGGCCGAACGGCTGCGTCCGGCCGATTGTTGCCTGGTGCCGGAGCGCCGCGAGGAGCTGACCACCGAGGGCGGGCTCGATGTGCGCGGTCAGTCGGCGCGCCTGCGCGAGGCCTGCGCGCGGCTGGCCGATGCCGGGGTGCGGGTGTCGCTGTTCATCGATCCGGAGGTGGAGCAGGTGGAGGCGGCGTATGCCGCCGGCGCCCCGGTGGTGGAGATCCACACCGGCGGTTACGCCGACGCGACCACACCGGAGGAGCGCCACATGGAGTTCAGGCGCATCAGCCGGGCCGTGGCCGCGGCCGATGCCACCGGTCTGGTGGTCAATGCCGGCCACGGCCTCAACTACCACAATGTCGAGCCCATCGCCGCGCTGGATCCCGTCCAGGAGCTGAATATCGGCCACGCCATCGTGGCCCGGGCGGTGTTCAGCGGTCTGGAGGGGGCCGTGGCCGAGATGAAGCGGCTGATGCGCGAGGCGCGCGGGTGATCCACGGCGTCGGCACCGACATCGTCGCCGTGGCGCGCCTGGCGCGGAGTCTGGAGCGCTTCGGTGAAACCCTGGCCGAGCGGATCCTCCACCCCGACGAACGGCCGACCTTTCATGCCGCCGCCCATCCGGACCGCCTGCTGGCCAAGCGGTTCGCCGCCAAGGAGGCGGCGGTGAAGGCGCTGGGGACCGGGTTCAGCGGCGGGATCCGACTGGTCGATGTGGCCGTGGACCACTACCCCGGCGGGCAGCCCCGGCTGGTCCTGCGTGGCGAGGCGGCGGCCCGGGCCGATGCCTTCGGCATTATCGCCCACCACCTCTCCCTGAGCGATGAAGAGGCCCATGCCGTGGCCTTCGTGGTCATGGAGAGGGCCACGCCCCCGCCGACCGACTAGTCCTCGGGGGCGCCCTCGCGCGGCGCCTCGGCCGCCGTTTCGCCGGGGGTGTCGACCACCGCCGGCAGGCGAACGCAGAAGCGGCTGCCGTGTCCGATCCCGTCGGATTCCGCCTCCATGGTACCGCCGTGGTGTTCGGCGATACGCCGGCAGAGGGCGAGGCCGACCCCGTGGCCTTGGTACTCCTCACGGGTGTGCAGCCGCGAGAAGACATTGAACAGGCGCTCGCGCTGCGCCGGATCGATACCGATGCCGTTGTCTTCCACGCACCCCCGGAACCACGGGGCTTCCTCCCGCGACCCGTGGATGCGGATGGTGGGTGGGGTATCGTCGGCTCGATATTTCAGTGCATTGCCGATGAGATTCTGGAACAGCCGGACGATCTCGTCGCGGCTCACGCACAGCACGGGCCATTCCCCGGTCACCTCCACCGTGGCACCGGTCTCCCTCAGGGTGGGCTCCAGGAAGGCCAGGGCCTCGTCGACGAGTTCGCGGGCCTCGTGCGCTTCCACGGCGTCCCCGCGGCGCCCCACGCGCGAGTACTCCAGCAGGGAGAGCAGCATCCCGTCCATGCGCGTGGCGCCGTCGCGCGCATGGTCCAGGTAGTGCTGGATCCGGTCCCGGGCGGATTCGGGAAGGCTCTGTCCCTCGCTGTCGAGTTGACGGGTCAGCAACCCCAGATAGCTGTTGACCATGCGCAGGGGTTCGCGCAGGTCGTGGGAGACGGCATAGGCGAACTGTTCCAGATCGGCATTGGAACGCTGCAACTCGGTCCGCATGGCCTCTCGCTCCGCCAGCACCGCCCGCCGATGGAGGGCCTGGCCGAGGTGGCCGGCGAGCGCCTTGAGGAGGCGGTGTTCTTCCGGCAGGAAAGACATTTTCGGGCTCTCGGGGGCATAGAAGACCTCCAGCGAGCCGGCGGTTTCCTCACCCACGACCAGCGGCGCCTCCAGGTGCTGGGGCCCCTCGAAGAAGGGGGTGCTGGTGGCGACCCGGTCCGGCAGGCGGATGCGGGCCGCCGTACGCGAGGGATCCTGGAAGCCGGGGGGGATGGCATCCACGCATTGTTGCAGGAATGTCGTGGTGGGCATTGCCTCGTCCAGCGAGAGGCGGATCACCGTGCTCAGGGTCTCGGCCTCCTTGGCGCGCTCGCGGTTGGCCCAGGCGGTGGTCTCCTGTTCCCGGAAGAGGCGCACCAGCAGACGGGTGACGGCGGTGATCAGGAACAGTGCGAACAGGTAGAGCCCGCCCAGGGCCACGGCCTTGCGTGTCTCGCCGGCGAGCACGTGGTTTCGGTTCTGTCCGGAAACCACCGCCAGGGGGTAGGGATCGAGCCGTCGCAGGCCGACGATGTGCTCCTCGCCGTCGAACGGCGAGACGACGTGTTCGAGCATCTCCCGTTCGATGCTCTCCAGGGAGGCCATCTGTTCCAGCCGCATCCCCGGGGCCTCCTCCGTGAAGGGCAGACGGAAATAGGCGATCCCGTCCAGGGTCGTGGCAACCATGGTGGTGTCGACGGAGCCGGTGTCGGGCGCCAGGGAACGGGCCAGCTGCTCGATGTCGATGATGAGGACCAGGACCCTCTTCGAGCCATCGCGCTCCGTCAGCACGCGGCTCATGGCCATGAAGGGGCGATCGTCGTGGACCCGGGATTCCAGCGGTGGGCTGACATGCAGTCCGCCGGACTCGAGGCCGTTCTCCCGATGGGCGGTGAAGTAGTCCCGGTCGGTCACATCGGGTCGTTCGCCTTCCTGGGTCCAGGCGACGATCGTGCCCTGGTCGTCGAGTACCAGCAGGTCCATGAGCTCGGCGTTGTTCGCCTTGTAGTCGTGGAGTCGCCGGGTCATCGCTTCGGAGTCGACGTCGCGGGTCGCGATGTATTCGCCCAGGGTGTGGAGCTCGCGTTCGTAGTCGGCCAGGGCGCGACCGAGGGCAGCGGCATGGGCGCGTGTCATGCCCATGACATAGGCCTCACCCGTGGCGATGGTGCTCTGGCGTTCACTGTGCACGAACCACAGCAGCATGGCGCCGAGGGCCACGGCGATGGCCACGGCCGCACCGATGAGCAGCGCCGGGGTTCGGCCAGCCAGTGAAGAGGGATGCGTCGAGGCCATGGGCGGTATCTGCCTGTACTCTTTGACCCGTTTCAGTCTAGAACTGGATGATATCGATCCACAAATGCAGTACGCTGGGCCCTCATTCAAAGACGCACCCGTTATGGGGAAACCATGGCCTCCCGTTTTGCCGGCATCCTGACACTGGTCTTCGCCCGACTGCTCGGGGATATCAACTCGACACAGATCCGCGATCTCTTCCTGACCCGGACCCACTCCCCCCTCCTGCAGCGCCGACGGGCCCGTTTGATCATCTCGCGGGTGCGCATGGTGGCGGCGATGTTTGCCGTGCTGACCCCGTTGTGGATCGTGATCGACTGGTGGCTGTTCCCGTGGCCCCTCTGGGGGTGGCTGGCCCTGTTCCGGATCCTGGCCAGTGTCGCCTTCGCCGTGTTGGCCCTCTCGTTCCGCAACAGCGACCGCAGCGGCATGGCCTGGGCAGCGCTGGGCACCCTGCTGCTGATCCCGGCGGCCTTCTATCTCGCCTCCCATGCGGTGCTGGGCCAGTACGATGTGAGCGGTGTGGCGGCGGCGGTGTCGGCGGGCTACGCCTTCCTTCCCTTCGTCATGATCGCCGGGCTCAGCGTCTTTCCGATCACGGCCACCGAGGGGCTGGTCTTCAGCACGCCGCTGCTGGCGGCCCATGTGGCGGGGGCCTTCATCGGCCACAACTACTTTCCTTTCGGCTCCTTCATGGGGGCGTTGTGGCTGCTGTTGCTGTTGGCGGCGGTGGCCACCCTGGCCGGCATGAGCCAGATCCAGTTCATGATGGCGCTGGTGCGCCAGTCGAGCCACGACGGACTGACCTGGACCTATACCCGCACGGTGGGGGAGGAGTTGATGGCGGTCCAGTTCAGCCAGGCCGAGCGCCACGAGTTGCCGCTGGCGGTGGCGTTTGTCGATCTGGACCACTTCAAGGCCATCAACGACGTATACGGCCACGAGGAGGGTGATACGGCCCTAGCCGATGTCGGGCGCGCCCTGCGCGACGGGACACGCGACAGTGACACGGTGATCCGCTGGGGCGGCGAGGAG
>CAZGJO010000161.1:0-4850 GCA_964525685.1 uncultured Ectothiorhodospiraceae bacterium
ACGCCGTGAATACGTCCCTGTAGGCTCGACGGCCGCATCCCTGCGGCCGACGCCCGCCGGTCCCGGTGATCACCCCGCACGCCGTCCGCGCCGGGGCGGGGGTGGCTCGGCAGGTGGGTGGACGCGGTACAATGGCCCCATGAGTGAATCCGCCCCCTCCCGCAAGCGCCGTCGTCGGGGCCGCCGCCGGCGTTCCTCCGACGCCGCCGAGGCGCGCCAGCGGCGTGAGGCGGTGGCGCTCCGGCTGCGCTATCCCGCCGAGCTGCCGGTGGTCGCCCACCGCGAGGCGCTGCGCGACGCCATCGCCGCCCACCAGGTGGTGGTGGTCGCCGGCGAGACCGGTTCCGGCAAGACCACCCAGCTGCCGAAGATCTGTCTTGAGCTCGGGCGCGGCCTCGACGGCCTCATCGGCCATACCCAGCCGCGGCGCATCGCCGCGCGCAGCGTCGCCACGCGGCTGGCGGAGGAGCTGGAGAGTCCGCTGGGCGAGGCGGTGGGCTACCAGGTCCGTTTCTCCGATCGCGTCGGTTCGGCCACCCGGGTGAAGGTGATGACCGACGGGATTCTGCTCACCGCCATCGCCCGCGATCCGCTGCTACGCGCCTACGACACGGTGATCATCGACGAGGCCCACGAGCGCAGCCTCAACATCGACTTTCTGCTGGGCTACCTGAAACAGCTGCTGCCGAAGCGGCCGGATCTGAAGGTGATCATCACCTCGGCGACCATCGACACCGAGCGCTTCTCCGCACACTTCGACGGTGCCCCGGTGATCACGGTCAGCGGGCGCGGCTACCCGGTGGAGGTGCGCTACCGGCCGCCGGCGGAGGCGGATACCGAGGCGGAGGGCGAGTTCGAGGACCACGACGGGGTGCTGGCGGCGGTGGACGAGCTGGCCGCCGAGGGCCCCGGCGACATCCTGATCTTCTTCCCCACCGAGCGCGCCATCCGCGAGGCCGCCGAGGCCCTGCGCAAGCACCACCCGCCGCACACCACCATCCTGCCGCTCTACTCGCGGCAGTCGGCGCAGGAGCAGAACCGGGTCTTCCGGGTGGGAGGCGGCCGCCGGATCGTGCTTGCCACCAACGTCGCCGAGACCTCCCTGACGGTGCCGGGGATCCACTACGTGGTGGATACCGGCCGCGCCCGGGTGAGCCGCTACTCGGTGCGCTCGCGGATCCAGCGCCTGCCCATCGAGCCCATCAGCCGGGCCGCCGCCGATCAGCGTGCGGGTCGCTGCGGTCGCATCGCGCCAGGGATCTGCATCCGCCTCTACAGCGAGGAGGACTACAACAACCGGCCGGCCTTTACCGATCCCGAGATCCGGCGCACCAACCTGGCCAGCGTGGTGCTGCGCATGGCGGAACTGGGTCTCGGGGACGTGGCGGCCTTCCCCTTCATCGATCCGCCGGAGGGCAAGCAGATCAACGACGCCTACCGGCTGCTGTTCGAGCTGGGGGCGGTGGACGAGCGCCGCGCCATCACCAAGGCCGGGCGGGAGCTGGCGCGACTGCCGGTGGATCCGCGCTTCGCCCGCATCCTGCAGGTGGCGCGGGAGCGGGGCGCGCTGGCGGAGGCGTTGATCATCGTCGCCGGCCTCTCCATCCAGGACCCCCGGGAGCGCCCGGCGGAGGCCACCGCACAGGCCGATGCCCGCCACGCCGAGTTCCGCGACCCGGACTCCGACTTCGCCGGCTACCTGAAGCTGTGGGCCCACCTGGAAGACCGTCGCCGTCATCTGAGCCGGCGGCGTTTCGAGAACGAGTGCCGCGAGCGCTTCCTGTCGCCGGCGCGGGTGCGCGAGTGGCGCGAGCTGTATACCCAGCTGCGCCAGGCGGTGGGTGAGCAGGGCTGGCGGATCAACGAACAGCCGGCCGAGGCCGCCGCCATCCACCGTGCCCTGCTGGCCGGGCTGCTGACCCATGTGGCGCAGCGCGACAGCGGCCGTGAATACCTCGGCACCCGGGGGCGGCGGCTGGTGCTCTTCCCCGGCTCCGGCCTGAAGAAGCCGCCCAAGTGGCTGGTGGCCGCCGAACTGGTGGAGACCTCGAAGCTCTTCGCCCGCACGGCCGCGCGGGTGGAGCCGGAGTGGATCGAGGCCGAGGGGTCCCATCTGCTCAGCCGCAGCTACAGCGATCCGCACTGGGAGCGCAAGGCGGCGCGGGTGGTGGCGAAGGAGCAGGTCACCCTGCAGGGGCTGGTGCTGGCCAGTGGCCGACGGGTCCACTACGGCGGCATCGACCCCGCCGAGGCGCGCCGGATCTTCATCGAGAGCGCGCTGGTGGCGGGCGATTACGACAGCGAGGCGCCGTTCTTCGTCCACAATCGCCAGTGCCTGGAGGCGGTGGCGGCGCTGGAGGACAAGGCGCGCCGCCGCGACCTGCTGGTGGACGAGGCGACCCTGTACGCCTTCTACGATGCGCGTATCCCCGAGGGCATCGCCACCGGGGCCGCCTTCGAGAAGTGGCGCCGACGGGCCGAGGCCGACGACCCGCGGGTGCTGTTCCTCGATCCCGAGCAGGTCCTGGCCGGGACGCCGGACGCGGCGGGGGCGGACGCCTACCCCGACGCCCTGGCGGTGGGCCCGCTGCGCCTGCCGCTGCGCTACCGCTTCGAGCCGGGCCACCCGGAGGACGGGGTCACCGTGGCGGTGCCGGTGGCGGCGCTGAATCAGCTCCCCGCCGAGCGCTTCGAGTGGCTGGTCCCCGGCCTGCTGGAGGAGAAGATCACCGCCCTGCTGCGCGCCCTGCCGAAATCCCTGCGGCGGCGCTTCGTGCCGGTGCCCGATTTCGCCCGCGCGGCGCTGGAGGCGATCCGCGCCGGGAGCGAACCCGGGGCCGCGCCGGAGGCAGGCCTCATCGAGACCCTGAGCGCGGAGCTGCGGCGCATGGCCGGCGTCGAGGTCCCCGTCGACGCCTGGGACGAATCCGCCCTGCCGGACCACCTGCGCATGCGCTTCGAGGTGCACGACGAGAACGGCGAGGTGGTGGATGCCGGTCGCGATCTGGCGGCGTTGCGCGGCGAGAACGCCGCGGAGGCCGCCGCCGGCTTCGGCAGTGCCACCGCCGCCGGTCTGGAGGAGGCGGCCGGCTGTCGCGAGGGGATCACCGGCTGGGATTTCGGAACGCTGGAGGAGGCGGTCACCGCCACGGTGGACGGCCTGACCCTGACCGCCCACCCCGGGCTGGTGGACACCGGCGAGGCGGTGGCCCTGCGGTTGTTCGACACCCCCGGCGCGGCCGAGGCGGCCAGTCGCGCCGGGATCCGCCGCCTCTACCAGCTGGCCCTGCCGAAGGAGGCGCAGTACCTGCGCCGCAAGCTCCCCGGCCTGGCCGAGCTCCATCAGGGGCTGCTGGCGGTGGACAAGCAGAGCGACGCCGCCACGGTGGTCTGCGACACCGCCTTCGATCGCGTCTTCCTCGGTGACGACCCCCTGCCGCGCGATGCCGCCGCGTTCGAAGAACGCCTGAGCCGCAAGGGCGAACTGGTGGCCACCGCCCAGTCCCTGGTCGAGACGGTGAATACCATCCTCGAGCGGCGTCGGGCGGTACTCAAGCGCCTCGACAAGCTCAACGACCTGGCCCTGATGGAGAACATCGCCGACCTGCGCGAACAGCTCGACCACCTGGTCTATCCCGGGTTCCTGGCGGCGACCCCGCCGGCGCGACTGGCCGAACTGCCGCGCTATCTCCAGGCCGCCGAACGCCGGGTGGAGAAGCTGGCCACCGATCCCGCCCGGGACCGCGCCCCGCTGCGTACCATCCGCCCGTGGTGGGAGGGCTGGCGCGATCACCCGCGGCGCGAGGAGATGGCGACATTCCGCTGGCTGCTGGAGGAGTACCGGGTGGCGCTCTTCGCCCAGGAGGTGGGGGCGAAGGAGAAGGTGTCGGAGAAGCGGCTGGCCGAGGCGTGGAAGGCCGCCTGACGGGGCCTAGCCGCTGCTGGAGGTGGTCGGTGGGACCGGCGAGGGGCGGGGCGCCGCATCGGCCGTCTGCTCGGCGCGGGCCTCGCCCTTGGCGAGCCAGTCCAGCATGGGCTCCCACTGGGTCAGCTCGTCCTCCTCCACATGCTCCAGCTCGTGGACCGAAAGCCCCTGCTCGGCCGCCTCGGTATAGCAGTAGCTGTCCCAGAGTGTGGTGATGAACGGGATCTCCAGCCGCTTGAGGAAGCGCTGCAGCGGCTGATAGACCGGGGTGTCGCGCTTGACCCGGTTGGCCACCACCCCCACCTGCACCGGCAGGGAGCGGACCTTGCCCACCAGCAGCAGATCGCGGATGAAGTCCGAGGTCACGTGGATGTCGATGGGCGAGGGCAGCACCGGGATGACCACCGCGTCCACCCGGCGCAGCATGTTCTGCAGGTCGAAACCGGTGAAGCCGGCCGGGACGTCCACCACCACGCGCTGGATCTCGGGCGGCAGGCGCAGCCGCCAGGAGCGCGTGGCACCGCTGACGTGGCGGTTGGCGGAGACGGCGTGGATATCGGGGACCGTGGCGGGACGCAGCCCGTGCCAGGCCATGGCCGACTCCTGCGGATCGTAGTCCATGAGCGCGGTCGCCTGGCCCTGCGCGGCGTAGTAGCCGGCAATATTGGTGGAGATGGTGGTCTTGCCACTTCCCCCCTTGGCGTTTACAACCATGACCCTGAACATGGACCGTTCCCTGAACGCGCTCTGTGGTTATGCCCTTGAGGACACGCTACTCGATACTACCCCGCGTGCCAAGCCGCGTCAGTACCCCCGCGCGAGGGCGTGCAAAAACTGTTCGGCCGACTCAGGGCGCGAGTCCGAGGCGCGGGTCCGGGGTTGGCGGGCGGGGGGGCGGCGGGGAGAAGTGCCAGGGGGGGGGCCG
>CAZGJO010000162.1:0-1463 GCA_964525685.1 uncultured Ectothiorhodospiraceae bacterium
CGGCGCTTGCCTTCGAGAGCGGGGCCAACTTCATCCAGGGCTACCTCTTTGCCCGTCCGGGGCGCGCGCCGGACCAGCGCGGCACCGAGGCCCTGCGCGATGCCGGGGCCGCCAGCCACGCACGGCGCGACGCCCAGGCGCAACAGACCCAGCGCCAGCTGGCCCCCTACCTCCACCGCTTTCAGCAGGTGGTGACCTCGCGGCGCGCCGGGGTGGAGCTGGAGGTCGCCTGCTTCCGGTTGCTGAACCAGCCCGGGGTGGTGCGCTGCTTCGAGCTCGACGCCCACGGCCGCCAGCAGGGACCGAATATCAACGGGACCCATGAGAGCATTGCCGATCCCCGCTACCAGCCGCTCCAGGATACCGAGGGCGCCGCCTGGAGTCAGAGTGGCTATTACCGCGCGGCCATCACCGCCCCCGATCGGCTCCAGATCTCCCGCCCCTACCTCTCCCTCACCGGGGCACACCTGTGCATCACCCTCTCCATGGCCATCGAGGTGGATGGCGAGACGGTAGTGGTCTGTTGCGATCTCGATTCGGAATCGCTGCCGCCCCCGGAGTGAGGTCGGCCACGATGGCGGGGGTCAGTCCTCGTCGCCGAAGCAGGACTGGAAGTCGTCACACACCTCGCACGAGGGGGCCCGGCAGGTGTAGACCCCCTCGGCGTTGCAGAGCTGCTTGTAGAGGAACTTCTTCCACTTCATGTCGCGGTCGTTGCGCGCCGCCAGCTGCGGGAAGTTGTGCTGCAGGAGCTCCGAAACGTCCTTGCGCGACCACAGACCCAGGTCCTGCCACAGGTGATCGCCCCCCATGCAGCCGGCGATGACGATGTCGGCAATCCAGTAGTGCTCTTCCCGTGGCAACCCCGGCAGCGAGCCGATGAACAGCACCCGCAGATCCTCGCGCTCCGGTGCCCGTTCCACTTCCAGGGCCGGCCCGCGCCCGTACTCCTCCACCGGGATGCCCGGGAAGTACCGCCCCATGAGCGTCGCGTACTGGCGCCGGGAGAGTCCGAGACGCTCCGGCATACCGCCCATGCCGGCCCGCTGGCTGGCGAGCATGCGGGCAAACAGCTCGGCATTGGTGTCATCGCCGTGCCGTGCCGCACCGCGCAGAATCTGATAGGCGCTCTGCCGCGTGACCATGTGGTCGACGTCGACCCGGTATTCCATGGTGGTCATGGCTGCCCCTCCTGTTCGAGTGTCTGGATCGCGGCGAGCCGCTCCGGCGGGATCCCGGTCAACGAGCCGGGCGGATTGATGGCGACCCCGGCACTGTCGAGGATCGCCCCTTCGATGGGACAGATGGAGGCGCACTGCGGGTCGGCGAAGTCGCCGTCGCACTCGGTGCAGCGGCGGGCGTCGATGGTGAAACAGCCCGCCTGCTCGGTGATCGCGTCGCTGGGACAGACATCGACACAGGCCCAGCAGCCCACGCACGGATCAACGATCTGCCATGCCATG
>CAZGJO010000162.1:1473-4838 GCA_964525685.1 uncultured Ectothiorhodospiraceae bacterium
ATGATGGTCGCTCCTCAACCGGCCCGCAGCCGGTCACTGTCGATGGCGGGGGTCGCCGGCGCCAGGGCGCCGTCGCTGACAAGTTCCTGATAGACCGCCGCCACCGCCTCCTCGATGGGCTCCAGGGCGTGATCGCCCACCGGCCGGATGCCGGCGGCCTCCAGCGCCTCCCACGGCGGCAGGCCGATGCGGGCGCTGGCTACTGCGGCGATGCCGTCGAGGGTGCGGATCACGCGGTCGAGCAGCCCCTCCTCCTCGTCGCAGTGATCGCCGCCGCTGCAGTACGCCTCCACCGGCCGGGGGCCGATGAAGCGCACCTCGATCCGGCCGTCCGGCTCGGCGCGCGCCTCGTAGACCAGGAACTCGGTGGCATGGCCGAAGTGCTGGTTGATCACCCCGCCACCCTTGGTGGTCACGGCGATCAGCGCCGGCGGCTGCTCGCCGCTGGTGGTGACCACCGGGGCGGCCGGGGCTTCCTCCTGACGGCGCAGCTCCTCCTCCAGCGCGCTGTGGACGGCGCGGCGGCGCTCCATGGCGGCGTCGTAGTCGATCGCCATCGCCTCGACCCGCTCGACGGTGAACTCCTCGCCGCGATCCTCGCCCAGCAGGCCGACGGCGTCGGCCCGGCACTGGCGGCAGTGGCGCATCATGTTCATGTCGCCGGCGCACTCGTCCTGCAGCGCCTGCAGCTCGGCCGCAGTCGGGCCGCGCTGGCCCATGACCCCGTAGTAGGTGCCGTGCTCCGGCTCGGCGATCAGCGGCATGACGTTGTGCAGGAAGGCGCCCTTGGCCTTGACCGTGCGGCTGACCTCCTGCAGATGCACATCGTTGACACCGGGGATCATCACCGAATTGACCTTCACCAGCACGCCGCGCTCGACCAGCATCTCCAGCCCCATCTGCTGCTGCTCGATGAGGATCCGCGCGGCCTTCTCGCCCCGGATGCGGCGGTTGTTCCAGAAAATCCAGGGGTAGATCTGTGCCCCCACCGCCGGGTCGATGGCGTTGATGGTGATGGTGACGTGGTCGATGTTGTGGCGCAGCAGCTCGTCGACGTGGCGCGGCAGGGCGAGGCCGTTGGTCGAGACGCACAGCTTGATGTCCGGCGCCTGCCGGGTCAGCGCCTCGAAGGTGGCGAAGGTGCGCTCGGGGTTGGCCAGCGGGTCACCGGGCCCGGCGACGCCGAGGACGCTCATCTGCGGGATGTTGGCCGCCACCGCCAGGGTCTTCTTCACCGCCTGCTCCGGGGTCAGCAGCTCGGAGACCACCCCCGGGCGCGACTCGTTGGCGCAGTCGTACTTGCGGTTGCAGAAGTTGCACTGGATGTTGCAGGCCGGCGCCACCGCCACGTGCATCCGGGCGAAATAGTGGTGGGCCTGCTCTGAATAGCAGGGGTGGTTGCGCACCTTGTCGCGGATGGTCTCGGGCAGGTGGCCGAGCTGGTCACCGCTGCTGCCACAGGAGCCGGCGCTGCATCCGGCACTGGTCTCGCTGGCTGTCGTGTCACCCATGAGCTGTCTCCCCCGGTTCGGGTCTGCGGTCGTCTGGGCAACCCGCTGCAATCGCCGTGCCGCATGGCGGGACCAATACAACCCCTTGTTTCAGAAGCTTATCGATCCGTACAGAAAGGTTCTGCGATGGGGTGATGTCGGCTTTGCGACAGCGCCGTGCGACAGGCCGGACATCGGCCTCAGAACTGGCGCACGCGGATGTTCAGGGTCTGGATCCGGTAGGCGATCTGGCGCGGGGTCATGTTCAGCAGCCGGGCCGCCTTGGCCTGTACCCAACCGGCCTGCTCCAGGGCGGCGATCACCCGTTCGCGCTCGTCGAGTTCCGGGTCGTCGAGGTCGACGGCGTTGGGCGCGGCACCACTGGCCGGACCGCTGACCACCCGCTCGTCGAGGCCGGCCAGACTCACGGCGTCGCGATCGATGACGCCGTTCTCGCTCATCACCGCCGCCCGCTCCAGGCTGTTCTCCAGCTCGCGGACGTTGCCCGGCCAGCTGTGGCGCATCAGGGCGCGGAAGGCGCTGTCGGTGATCGACAGCGGCCGACCCTGATTCTCGGCGATCTTGTCGACCAGGAAGCGGGCGAGGTCGGGGATGTCCTCCAGCCGGTCACGCAGCGACGGGATCTGGATCGGCATGACGTTGAGGCGGTAGTAGAGGTCCTCGCGGAACTCGCCGGCGGCGACCGCCGCCTCCAGATCGCGGTTGGTGGCGGCGATGATCCGGACATCGACCTTCAGGGTCCGGGTACCGCCGACCCGCTCGAACTCGCCCTCCTGCAGCACCCGCAGCAGCTTGGCCTGGAAGGCCGGGGAGATCTCGCCGATCTCGTCGAGGAACAGGGTGCCGCCGTCGGCCTGCTCGAAGCGGCCCTTGCGCTGGCTGACCGCGCCGGTGAAGGCGCCCTTCTCGTGGCCGAACAGCTCCGACTCCAGCAGGTTGTCGGGCAGGGCGGCGCAGTTGAGCTTGACCAGCGGTGACGAGGCGCGCGCCGAGTTGTAGTGCACGGCGCGCGCCACCAGCTCCTTGCCGGTGCCCGACTCGCCACGGATCAACACCGTGGTGTTCCACTTCGCCACCTGCTCCACCTGCTCGAACACCCGGCGCATGCTGGCGGTGTGGCCGACCATGTTGTCGAAGCTGTACTGGTGACGCACCGCCCGGCGCAGCTGATCGCGCTCGGCGGTGAGGTCCTGGCGCTCACGCTCGACATCGGCGGCCAGCTGCACGCTCTGGGCGACCAGATTGGCCACCATCTCCATGAACCGGGCACGCTCCTGCAGCAGCGCGCCGTCCCCCGGCTGGGCCGCCAGCACCCCTACCGGGTGGGCCTCGGCGTCGTGGATCGGCACGCCGATGAACGGCCGGTCCGACCGGTAGATCCCGAGCTTGCCGAGGAAGCGCGGGTCGTCGCCGAGGCGCTCGACCACCAGGGTCTCGTCCATCGCCAGCACGGTGCCGAGGATCCCCTCCCCCGGTCGATAGCGGACCCGACGCGCCTCGTCGAGGTCGCTCTGGTGGACCGAGCTGATCGACAGCTCGCCGCTGTCGCGGTCCTGCAGGGTGACCACGCCGCGCTCCATGCCGGCCACCTCGTGGTGTAAAGCCCCTGAAATCCTGGACACTCACTTGCACTAATTTTACGCCGCGACGGCCGGTACGGCCCGATGCGCTTCGCGCACCTGGGCCGGCGTCTGATGGCCGTGGCGCTGGAGCAGCCAATGCCGGTTGAACCGCTCCTTGAACGCCAGCAGCTCGCGACGCAGCTCCTCGACGGTCTCGAACCGCCGAACCCACAGCAACTGCTCCTTGAGGGTGCGGATGAAGCGCTCGGCGCTCCCGTTTCCCTGCGGGGTC
>CAZGJO010000163.1:0-4838 GCA_964525685.1 uncultured Ectothiorhodospiraceae bacterium
GAGCGCCGGCCTGCGGTGGCCGGACTGAGCCAGTCGCTTTCACCGACGTCGCTGCTGACAGTGTCCACGCGGCCTCTATCGACTGCGTGGCTTGGTACGGAATCACGCGTGGCATCACTGCCAGCACCTACGGACCAGGCCAACCGATCAGTCGAGCCCAGATGGCCTCGTTCCTTGCTCGGACGGTCGAGAGCGCCGGCATACACCTTTCGGTCACTCGGGACCACTTCACCGATGACGACGGCAATGTGCACGAAAACAGCATCAACAAGCTCGCGTCCGCGGGGATCGTGCAAGGACGAAGCCCCGACCGTTTCGCGCCGTCAGACCCTGTGACCCGCGCGCAGATGGCCAGTTTCCTCATACGCACCTACGAGTACATCGCCGCTGAGACCCTCGTCGCGATGCCACACACCTTCGATGACGTTGAGGGCAACACCCACGAGACCAACATCGCCAAGGCAGTGAGCAACGGTCTGGCCCAGGGGCGCGATGCCACCACCTACGCGCCCTCGGAACCCGTCCGCCGCGATCAGATGGCCAGCTTCCTCGCTCGATCCCTCGACGGCCTGACTGCTGCCGGCCAGAGCATCGAACGGTTGCCATGAACACATGGTGACATCACGTGCCGACTGGGTCCCCGCGGAGCACAGGAGGCCAGTGCCGACGCTGTCCCGCGTTCGCCGACCCCACGGTCGTCGACCGGCATCGAGATTCGCCCGCCCGCCTTACTCCTATCGCCCTCTCGGTAGCTGCCGCCAGCGTGCGCAGACGACTTGGCGCTGCACAAGTGCCCGACGTTCAGGCCCTGGCCACGTCCAGCAACCGGCTGATGGCAGCGCGGTGCGGGGCCTGCCGCTGGCGCAGGGCATCGCGGGCGGCGACAACCTCGGCGCCGCGCCACATCACCGATGCCAGTGCGTCAGGGAGCCGGGCGAGCTGCTCGGGGTCCCACGCCAGCAGTTGCGCCCCGGCGCCAAGCTCTGCTGCCAGGGAGGTGACCTTCGGCGCGTAATCGATGAGGACCACGGGCCGCCCTGCGAGCGTGGCGGCGATCCCGCCGTGGTAACGCATGCTGATCACCGCCGCAGCGCGAGCGAGCTCCTCCACCACCCCGTCAAGGTCCGCAGTGACGAACTCGACGCGCCCGGTCGTCATCAACCCTGCGGTGCGACGGTGCACTGCGTCGTCGCGATCCGCCTGGAAGGCGACGAACCGCACGCCCAAGCCCGTTTCCGCCACGATCCGGTCCAGGGCCGCAGCCAGAACCTCTACCTGAGGTTGAGGCGTGTCGTCGCTGCGCGCCTGCGCCGGCAGCTTGCCGCGCTGCCCTGACCACGGCCGGAGACACACCGCAAGGACACCGTCCCCGCTGGCCGCATCCTGGCCGGGAGGCAGCCCCTGCCCACCAGGCGCCTCCGAGGCTCGGGCGGCATCGATGTGGTCGGGCGCAGCCGGCTCGAGGGCGAAGGCCAGGTCGGTGGCGAGCTCCACACCTTCCACGCCCAGCTCCCGCAGCAGTTCCTGGCTCTGGCGGTCACGGACGGTGATGGCTTCCAGGTGACCCAGTCCCCCACGGACCAGCAGCTTCCCCAGCCGGGTATCCAGTGCCCCGGCGCCCAGGCCGACACCAGCCACCGGCAGGCCCCGCAGGCGGGCCAGCAGCGGGCGGGAGAGGTGGTAGGGCAGGTTGAAGGGGCTGGTGGTGTCCTGCAGCAACCCGCCGCCGCCGAACACCATCGCATCCGCGGAGCCGATCGCGCGCCACAGCCCCGCCACATCGGTGTCAGCCACCGCCCCGACCCCGTGGAGGCGTCGGGTGGCTGCCGGATCGCGGGAGATCGCGGCGACCTGCGCGCCCTGCTCGGCCAGCAGGCGGCGCAGCCCGGCGAACACCAGCTCATCGCCGAGGTTGGTCGAACCGATCCAGCCGGCCACCAGCACCCTCACACCTGCACCTCCGGTGGTCGACGTACCAGGTCACGCAAGCCCAGGCCCAGCGCCACCGGCACGGTGACCGCCAGGCCCAGGACGCGGGCGAGCGCCACAGCCAGCAGGCCTGCGGCCGCTGGCAGCCCCGCCAGGGGTGCGACCAGGGCGCTCAGCAGCTCCGCGAGGCCGATACCGCCCGGGAAGAACCCGGCCGCGGCGGCCAGTGGTGCGGCGGTGGCGATCACCACCGACTGCGCGAGGCTCGCCGCGATACCAAGCCCCAACAGCACGACCCACAGGCGCAGCGCCTGCACCACCGCGGTTGCCACCTCCACGACCAGCAGCCAGCCCATCGCCACCGCGGGGCGCTCGGTCGCCGTGCGAAGCACACCCAGCAGACCGGCGACCACCAGACCCACACCGCTGACCAGCCCCGCGACCCCCCAGGTCGCAGATCCCGGGAGCAGGACCGCCCCCGCGAGCAGCAGGCTCACGCCCACCCACACCGCTGCCGCCGACAGCTGGACCCCGGCCGCAGCCGTCAGCCGGGCCCCGGCGCTGTGCAGCACCTGGATCCTGAGCGCCGCACCCGCCGGTACGGGGAGCAGGTTGGCCGCCGTGGCCAGCACCACCGTCCGCGCAGCACGGGTCCAGCTGACCTCCGCAAGGCGCGCCCCGCTGGCAAGGGCGGTGGCCCGCAGCTCCGCAGCGTTGAGCGCGATCGTCAGCGGGGTCGCCACCACGGCGGCCAGCAACAGCGGACCCGCGCGCAGGTCATCGAGGGCGACATCCAGCCGATCGACGGCGACCACCACCGCCACGACCGTGGCGACAGCTGCGACCACCAGCAGTACCCCGCGCACGCGCGGTGACGGGGAGCGCCACCGTGCCAGTCGACGCCACCCGCCCGGTGGCGGGGACTGGCCCACTAGCCCGCGCCGCGACGCCGGGCGAGTTCGTCCTTCTGCGAGGATGTGCCGTCCTGCTCAGTGGACCCGTCAGTGTTGGAGGATCCGTCGGAACCGGACGATGCGTCCGCGCCCGAGGAGCCATCCGTGCCGGACGCCCCATCGTCACCGGAAGCCTCGTCGGTACCGTCGTCGTCTTCCGTGGCGGGGTCATCGCCATCGGTGGCCCGATCCTCCAGGCAGCTGGACAGGTCCTGGCCCTCCGGGCAGGGTTGGGGACCACCGAACCCGTCCAGATCACGCGCCGGCGGCGCCGCGATCACGTCTTCCTGGCCCGGGTCGACCGGTTCCGGTTCCGCTTCCGTTTCCGGCTCCGGTTCTGGTGCCGGATCGGCGGGCGGGTTCGATGACGATCCGCCGGCGTTGCCGTTCGAGGACGACTCGCCGCTGCCTGCGGGCGGCGTGGAGGAACCGGTGTCGGGCGTCGGCTCCGCGGATCCGGACCCGGCGTCGTTGCCTGCGTCGGGCGCGGGCTCCTGCGGTGCAGGTGCCACCTCGGTGTCGGGGGGTTGCACGTCCGGGACCCCGTCACCCGGGTCAGCTGCGTCCAGGTCCGGCAGGGACGGCGGGTCGTCGACCCCTGGCTGGCTGCCGTCCTCTTCCACCACGGGAGCGGGCGCAGCCAGGTCCTCGGACGGTTCCTGGTCAACCGCGGGCGCGGTGCCGAGCAGCGCCTGTAGGGACAGCTGCCCATCGCGGGCACCGGCGACGCCACCACCGACCGCGGCCAGCAGGACGATCGCGGCCGCGACCCGGCTGAGGGCCTGTGCCGGCAGGCCGCGCCGTGTGGCCCGGTCCCGCAGCTCTGCGACGGGCTCCAGGCGGACGGGCTGCGGTTCGCGGCGCTGCGGTGACGCCTCATCCGGGGCCTCGTGCGCATGCTCGCGTGCTGCGGCGAACAGCTGCTCGAGGTCGCGGGTGGTCCGGTCGGCGTCCGGTGGGGTGACCAGCCGTGCACGCAGACGCCACAGCAACTGGCGGACCGCAGGGTCCGTCAGTTCCTCTTCGCGCGGGGTGTGGTCATCCATCTCATGGTGAGAGCGCGCGTATCCCTACCTGGGGGTACGAACCGGCCGCGACGTGCGCCCTGAGCGCATCGATGCCGCGGCGGTGCAGGGCCTTGACCGCGTTGTACTCCTTGCCGAGCACCTCAGCGGCCTCATGCAGGGTCAGATCTGCGACGTAGCGCAGCAGCAGCACATCACGCTGATCCGGGGTCGTCGCGCACAGCAGGTGCTCGAGTTCCGCAGGCCCGAGGTTGGCGACGGCCGCGTCCTCGAAGGAGTGGGTCGGCGCGAGCTGATCGAGGGCGTCGTCGTCGGTGGCGTCCGCGGGTCGGGCGTCAGCCCGGCGGATGTCATCGATCATGCGGTGGCGGGCGACGGTGAACACCCACGAGCGGAAGCTGGCCTCATCCCCGGAGAAGGTGCGGAGGTCGCGTACGACCTGGAGCAGGGTCTCAGAGGTGATGTCCTCCGGGTTCCGGGCGCCACGACCGATCAGGAACCCGGTCAGCACAGGGGCGAGGTCGAGGTAGAGCTTGGTCCAGGCCGCCTCATCGCCACGGCGCGCGGCAGCGAGCACCCGCTCAAAACCCTCACCGAACACCTGGCCCCCTGTCGTCGTGTGGTGGTCGTGCGATCGCCACCGGCTGCGATGGCATCAGGGACGAACATGCAGTTTCGCAGGAGCCATGCGGGCTCAAGCCTAGCGAAGACGTGCAGCGCGCGGTCTGCTGAGCGCGTCACGCTGTAGAGACCTTAGCTCCCTCACATCGTGCAGCAACCGACCTTCGTCCATCCGGACATGACCCGCGACGCCCGCACGACCTCCGTACGTCGGGTAGGGGACCTTCGACAGCATGGCGGCAGCCACGCCGTGCGTGGCGACCCGCTCAGCCATCGGAACGGAGCGCGCGCTTCAGCAGCGATGCGGTCC
>CAZGJO010000164.1:0-4835 GCA_964525685.1 uncultured Ectothiorhodospiraceae bacterium
CGAGCCTACAGGGACGTATTCACGGCGTCTCCCGGGGCGACGGATCGCGTCGCCGGCGGGCGTCGAAGAGGCCGGAACAGGTCGCGCCGCCACCGTCAGAGCCCCTCGACGAAGGCGCGGATGCGGTGGGCCGCCTCGACGCAGCGCTCGGTCTCCGCCACCAGGGCCATGCGCACACGGTCGGCCCCGGGGTTGGGGCCCGACTCGCGGAGCCGGCGTTCGCGGCCGAGGTAGCGGCCGGGGAGGACGGTGACGTGCTGCTCGGCAAACAGCCGGCGGGCGAATTCGGTGTCGTCGATGGGCGTGCGCGGCCACAGGTAGAACCCGGCGTCGGGCCGCCGCACGTCGAGGACCGGCGCCAGGATCGGCAGCACCGCGTCGAACTTGGCCTGGTAGGCGGCGCGGTTGGCCGCCACGTGAGCCTCGTCGCGCCAGGCGGCGATGCTGGCGGCCTGGACCGGGGGCCCCAGGGCGCAGCCCTGGTAGGTGCGGTAGCGCAGAAACGCCTTCAGAACGGCGGCGTCGCCGGCGACGAAGCCGGAGCGCAGGCCCGGCAGGTTGGAGCGCTTGGACAGGCTGTGAAAGACCACGCAGCGGTGGAAGGCGTCGTTGCCGGCGGCCGCCGCCGCGCCCAGCAGGCCGTCCGGGGCCGGGCCGTCCTCGGGGTATATCTCGGAGTAGCACTCGTCGCTGGCGATGATGAAGTCGTGGCGTTCGGCCCGCTCCAGCAGCTGCTGGAGCCGGTCGCGCCCGAGCACGGCGCCGGAGGGGTTGCCCGGGGTGCAGAGATAGAGCAGCTGGCAGTGGTCCCAGACGGCCTCGGGCACCGCCTCGAAATCGGGCTGGCCATCCTCGCCCAGCGGCAGATAGGCGGGCTCGGCTCGGGCCAGCAGCGCCGCCCCCTCGTAGATCTGGTAGAACGGATTGGGCAGCAGGACCAGCGGATCGTCCCGGCGGTCGACCACCGCCTGGGCCAGGGCGAACAGCGCCTCCCGGGTCCCGGCCACCGGCAGGCAGTGGTGTTCCGGATCGACCGCCCCGGCGGGCAGCTCGAAGCGGCGCGTCAGCCACGCGGCAATGGCCTCGCGCAGGGCCGGTTCGCCCCGGGTGGTGGGGTAGCGGGCCAGGTCTTCCAGGTGCTCGGCCAGGGCCTCCCGGACGAACGTCGGTGCGGGATGGCGCGGCTCGCCGATGGAGAGCGGGATCGGGTCCGGCTCACCGGGCGGTTCGCCGAGCAGGGTGGCCAGCTTCTCGAACGGGTAGGGGTGGAGATGGTCGAGATCGGGGTTCATGGGGGTGCCGTAAATGGGCTCTTCGAGAGTGTGTTGAAGGCCGGCGGCCTTCAAACCGGGCGAGAATCCGTTTGCGCGCCATTGTACGACAACGGCGAACCTGTGTGCAGGCGTTCACCCGGGCCGGCACCCCGGCCCTGGTGCGCGACTCGCCATGTTCCCGCCGGAGAACGGAAGGACACCGGAACGGATAACCAATGGGCAGATCCGCACGGTCCCCTGCGTTATCATTGGGCACGTCAGCCACTCGGCACGCCACCCAGAACCGCCACCGGAGGACTCGACCCATGGCCGTGGACATCACCGCGCTGTCGCTGCCCGCTCTCTCTCCCGAGGGGATGAAGGTTCTGGAGATGGTCGAGGCCCCGGATGCCGAGATCGGCCCGGTCTCCGAGGCTGTCGCCCGTGACCCGCTGCTGAGCAGCACCCTGCTGAGCATCGCCAATTCACCCGCCTACCGGCGACGTACCGAGCTGACCAATTCCCGCCACGCGGTGAGCATGCTCGGGCTGAAGAAGGTCCGCATGGCGGTGATGGTGGTGGCCATGCGCCAGTCGCGCCAGCAGGGCGGGGCGATCCTGGAGGGGCTGTGGGAGCACGCCTTCGCCATGGCCGCGCTGATGCGCCGGATCGCCGAACGCGGGCCGTCGACCCTGGCCGACGACCTGGAGTTCACCGGCCTCATGCACGACATGGGTGCCATGGTGCTGGCGGCCAATTTCCCCGACGCCTACCGCACCCTGTTCCAGGAGGCGGCCGCCGAAGAGGCCGACATCCTGGCCGCCGAGCGGGCGGTCTTCGGCGTCGATCGCAGTACCGTCCTGGCCGGCATGGGGGAGCGCCTGCACCTGCCCGGCATCATCCTCGAGGCGGAGGCCGCCCTGCGCGCCGGCGCCGACGTCGGGACCGCCGAGGGTGAGGTGGAGACCCACCATGCGGTGCTCGCCCTGGCCCACCGCCTGGATCGCACGGCCCATGCCGGGAGCCAGCGCCCCCGGGAGCCGGTGGGTCCCAGGGCGGATACCCTGTGCCGCGTTCTGAACCTCGGCGCGGAGGACATCGATGACCTGGTCGAGGCGTACGAATCCCTCCTCGACGAGAGCCTGAGTATCTGAGGAGCCCCCATGAATCCCGAATTCATCTCGGTGAAGATGCCGAGCATCGCCCCCAGCGGTCAGCGGGTGCTGGCCATGCTGGAAGAGGACAACCCCGACATGCTGCGGTTGACCGAGGCCATCGTCCACGACCCGGTGCTGGCCAGCGCGGTGCTGAAGTATGCCAACGCGCCGATGTATCGGCGCATGGTGGAGGTCACCAACGTCCGCCAGGCCATCAGCATCCTCGGGCTGCGCAACGTCCGCCTCGCGGTGATGGTGGCGAGCATGCGCAGCTTCTCCGATCCCTACGCCCACAGCCCCGTCGCCGAGGCCCTGTGGACCCACAGCTTCGCCATGGCCGGGCTCACCCGCGCCATCGCCCAGATGGTCGCGCCGCAGATGGCGGAAGACCTGGAGCTCACCGGCCTGCTTCACGAGATGGGCGGGTTGATCCTGCTCACCAACTTCCCGGACGAGTACCAGCAGGTGGTGCGCGAGGCGCTGGCGGAGAACGCCTTCATCGAGGATCGTGAGAAGGATTTCTTCGGGGTGACCCACAATGAGCTGGTGGCGCGTCTCATCGACGAGATCCGGCTGCCCGACGTGACCCTGGGGGCGATCACCGATTTCCCCTTCATGCGCGACATCCAGATGGTGGAGCGGGAGGTGGACTACCACATCGCCATCCTGGCCCTGGCCCACCACATCTACGAGGCCAGCGGCCGGGATCCGGACCATCCGCTGGAGCGCTATCCCGGCCAGCGGGATGAGCTGATGGCGCTGCTCGGCCTGAGCGAGGAGGACATGACCTCCCTGGGCGAGCAGTTCGACGCCATCCAGGCCGACCTGCTATCCCGCTGAACGCTGCTCCGTTCCCGGGCCGTTGTCCACGGCGGCGCGGATCCGCTCGGCCAGCCCGTTGATGAGGCCGGGGTCCTTGAGGGGCCGCCCCTGATCGTCGGTGACGAAGAAGATGTCCTCGGCGCGCTCGCCCAGGGTGGTGATCTTGGCATTCTGGATCCGCAGCCCGGCGTCGAGGAGTTCGGCGCCGATGAGGGCCAGCAGTCCCGGCCGGTCGGCGGTCTCCACCTGCAGCACGGTGCGCTGGTTGGCCGGGTCCTCGCGCAGGTCCACCCGGGTGGGCAGCGGGAAGTGCTTGAGCTGGCGCGAGATGCGCTGGCTCGTGCCGACCATCTCGTCCAGCGGCCGTGTCAGGCCGTCCCGCAGGGCGGCGTGGATCTCGTCGATGCGGTCGCCGCTGCTGATGGAGGCCCCGTCCGCCTCGAGGATGGTGAAGCTGTTCAGGGTGTGGCCGTCGTGGGACGTCACGATGCGGGCATCGGCCACCGTCAGCCCCAGCTGTTCCAGCACCGACGTGGTGCGCACGAAGATGGTCGGATCCACCGGGGCGTGGATGAACAGCTCCGTGCCGCCGCGCTGGGTCCGCTGGCGAAACTGGATGAGGGGGCCCTCGGACACCTCGCGCTGGAGGATGGCCTGGGCGTGCCAGACCAGCTCATCGGCACTGTAACGACGGAAATACTCGTCGTCGAAGCCCTGCCACAGCGCCTCCAGGGCCTCGGGGTCCAGGGCGTGTTGGCGCAGCAGCTCGCGCGCCTCCCCCTTGTGCTGTTCCACCATCTCCGCCTGGTCCAGCCGGTTGTCCAGACCGCGCTCCAGGGCGTCGCGGGTGGCGTGGTAGAGCTCCGCCAGCAGGGCGTCCTTCCAGTTGTTCCAGACCTGCGGACTGGTGGCGCGCATGTCCGCCACCGTCAGTAGATAGAGCCCGTCCAGGTGGCGCCGGTCCCCGACACGGGCGGCGAAGGCGTTGATGACCTCCGGATCGCTGATGTCCTTGCGCTGGGCGGTGGTGGAGAAGAGCAGATGGTGGCGCACCAGCCAGACCACCAGTGCCGTCTCCTGCGCCGAGAGGCCGTGGTCGCGGCAGAAGACCTCGGCGTCCTCGGCGCCGAGCTCGGAGTGGTCGCCGCCGCGGCCCTTGGCGATGTCGTGGAACAGGGCCGCCAGGTAGAGCAGCTCCGGCTGCGCCTGCTCGGCGATGAGCGAGGAGCACAGCGGGAATTCGTGGGCGAAATCGGGCACAGTGAAGCGGCGCAGATTGCGGACCACGAACAGGGTGTGCTGGTCCACGGTGTAGGCGTGGAAGAGATCGTGCTGCATCTGGCCGACGATCTCGCCGAAGGCGGGGATGTAGGCGGCCAGCACGCCGTAGCGGTTCATGCGGCGCAGCTCGTGGGTCACCCCGCGGGGCTGGCGCAGGAACTCCATGAACAGCGAGCGGGCGCGCGGATCGGCGCGGAAGTCGGCGTCGATGAGGTGGCGGTGGTCGCGCACCAGCCGGATGGTGTTGGCGCGCACCCCCTGGAGCTCCGGATGGCGCGCCTTGACCAGGAAGAGTTCCAGCAGCGCCGTGGGCTCCTCGGCA
>CAZGJO010000165.1:0-4825 GCA_964525685.1 uncultured Ectothiorhodospiraceae bacterium
TGCTTTCCAACTGGACCATCCGCCAAAAGCTGAGCGCCGCCTTCGGCACCCTCCTGACCCTGATGGCGCTCACCGCGTTGATCGCGTGGCTCACCCTGGAGCGCGCCGCCGGCCACAACGACGCGGCCATGGAGGTCATCGACCAATCCACCCAGATGGTGGAACGCGAGGTCGACCACCTGAACTGGACCAACGACATGGCCGACAGCTTCCTCGCCCGCGAGACCTTCGAGGGCGAACTGGACTACACCCAGTGCAACTTCGGCCGCTGGTTCTACGCCATGCGCGACTCCGACTACTTCGACGAGGCCAGCGACCGGTTCCGTTCCACCTTCACGGCGCTGGAGGAGCCACACATTGCGCTCCACGAGACCGGCGAGCGCATCGTCGAGCTGCAGCGCGCGGGCGACTTCGACGCGGCGGTGAGCACCTATCGTGAGGAGACCCTGGCGGCCCGGGCGGACTTCCAGTCCCGGCTGGCGACCTTCCGCGACGTCCTCGAGTCGGAGCGCGAGGCGCTGGTGGCGCAGTTCCAGACCCAGCAGGACCGTGTGATGCAGGTCATCCTCGCCACCCTCGCCATCGCCGTGCTGGCGGCCATCGGCCTGGCCACCCTGCTCTCCCGGAGCATCACGGGGCGGCTGCGCAATGCGGTGGACAGTCTCAACGAGATCGCTGATGGCGACGGCGACCTCACCCGTGAACTCGACACCTCCGGCCGGGACGAGATCGGCCAGCTGGCCACCGCCTACAACCGCTTCGTCGGGCAGATCCGGCAGATGGTGTCGCTGGTGGCCAGTTCCGCCACCGAGATCGCCGCCGGCATGGAGCAGCTCTCGCGCAGTGCCGCCGAGGATCGCCAGGGGGTGGCCGATCAGCGTGCCAAGACCGGTGAGGTGGCCACGGCCATGAACGAGATGAGCCACTCCATCCAGGAGATCGCCGGCAACACCCATACCGTGGCCGACAACGCCTCGCGCACCAACGAGCAGGCCGCCATCGGCCGCGAGAGCGTGCGCACGACCTCGGCCCGGATCCACGAGCTGGCCGACGATGTGCGCGCCTCCGGCGAGACCATCCGGGAACTGGATGAGCACGGCTCCCGCATCGGTCAGGTGCTGGAGGTGATCCACGACATCGCCGAACAGACCAACCTGCTGGCCCTCAACGCCGCCATCGAGGCGGCCCGGGCCGGCGAGGCCGGGCGCGGCTTCGCGGTGGTCGCCGACGAGGTCCGCACCCTCTCCCAGCGCACCCAGGACTCCATCGGCAACATCCAGGAGCTGGTCAACGGGATCCAGGGCGGCACCCGCGATGCGGTGACGACCATGGAGAAGAGCCACACCACCACCAGCACCACCGTGGAGGAGGCGAAACGCGTCGACGCGGCCCTGGAGGAGATCGTCGGGATGATCGGCCATATCGACGACATGGCCACCCAGGTGGCCAGCGCGGTGGAGGAGCAGTCCACCGTCGCCGAGCAGGTCAATGCCAACCTCAACGACATCGACCACATCGCCGAACAGACCAGCCGCGCCGTGGCGGAGACCGCGGAGGTCAGTGACCGGTTGGCGCGTCTGGCGGCGGAGCTGCAGGAGCAGGTGGGGCGCTTCCGGATCTAGCCGTCGCGGCGGGCGGGGGCCTCAGTCATCGTCGACCCCGCCGCCGGCGATGACCTCGCCATCGCTGGCACGGATGATCCGGTCCCGGCCGGAGCTCTTGGCGGCGTAGAGGGACTGGTCGGCGGCATGTACCAGCTCCTCCGGGGTCGCCGTCGCCTCGCCCAGGGCCACCAGCCCCCCGCTGACGGTGAAGGGGATCACGACCCCGTCGGCCTCCGCACGCAGCGCGAGGATCCGCCGACGCAGCCGCCGGATCGCTCCGACGGCGGCCTGTTCGTCGGTATCGGCCATGATCAGCAGGAACTCCTCGCCACCGAACCGGGCGACCATGTCCGCCTCGCGCACCTCTTCCCGGAGGGCGGCGGCCAGGGTCCTGAGCACCGCGTCCCCGGCGGGATGGCCATGGGTGTCGTTGACCTCCTTGAAATGATCGACATCGAACAGCAGGACCGCCAGCGGCTGCCCCGAGCGCCCGGCACGTTCCACCTCCCGGGCCAGGGTCTCCTCGGCGTGCCGACGGTTGTAGAGGCCGGTGAGGGGGTCGCGGATGCTCGCCTCCTCCAGCCGCTGGTTGGCCTCGTCCAGCGCCGCCTGGGAGACGGCCGTCTCGGTGACGTCGAGGATGATGATGCCGACATGGCCCGTGCTCCCGTCTGCCGCCGCCAGCGGCAGGAACGAACAGTCCTGCTGCATGTGGTCGACGCTGCCGGTAACCGTGCGGTTGTGCTCCATGGCGAAGAGGTAGGGACGCTGGCGCCAGGAGGAGAAGGCCGGCGTGCCGAGGATGCGGACCGTGCGCAGCTTGTGGCCCAGCCACTGACGCGGCAGCTCCGGGAAGGTGTCGAACAGCGGCCGCCCCACCACCTCGTCGGCGGGACGCCGGGCGTGGGCGGCCATGAAACGGTTCCAGTACACCACGCGATCGTCGGCGTCGACCACGACCACGCCGACATTCATGTTCTCGACAATGTGCTCGAAGGACGGGGAAGCCAGCTCACCCGCCATGCCTCAGAAGTCCTCGAGGATGGTGTCGACGATCCCGCGCACCGCGGCGATGGAGGCCTCCGGCATCAGCAGGACCACCAGACAGTTGAAGGCGCTGTCTTCGAGGGTGAAGTGGATGTCGATGACCAGCGCCTCGTCCCAGTCACGGGTGCCGGCACTGAGCAGGTCGGCGACCGGGCGGTGCATGCCGAGCAGACTCGGCGGCGCAAAGTCGAAGTGGGACTCCAGCTGCTCGCCGAGGCTCGACAGGATGGCGCCGGTGACGATGTTGCTGGTGTCCAGCAGCATCTCCGCCTCGTCCTGCTCGTCGTCGCCGAGCTGGCGCTGGAGCCGCACAGCCAGTTCGCGGGACCCCTCGGCCCCGAACAGGACGATGGATTCACCACGCACGGTCTCGAAGAAGGCCTGGGTCACCGCCGAGGCCTCCTCCGGCTCGTCCACGGTCGCCGCCACCAGGTTCGGAACATCCTCGGCGGCCAGCACATGGACCCGGGGCGAATGGAGCTTGACGAAGGCGTCCAGCAGGCGCGACAGCGCCGCGCCCGCCTGGCCCATGGCGACATTGACGATCTCGCCGAGGGCGTCGGCCTGGTCTTCCGTGAACCGCTCGCCGGTCATATCTCGCCGAGCTCCGCCAGCAGATTCCGTAGTTCATCGGCCTGCACCGGCTTCTGCAGGAAGCCCAGCGCCCCCAGGGCATCGACGCGCTCGCGGGCCCCGGACTGCACATCGGCGGAGACCACCACCACGCGATAATCGGCGCCACCGTCGTGCAGGGCCTGCAGGACTTCGAAGCCATCCATTTCCGGCATGGTGAGATCGAGGAAGATGAACGCCCCCTGACCGGCGTGGAAGGCCGCCAGCGCCTCGTGACCGTTGGTGGCCTGGTGAACCTCCACGTCCCACTCCGCCGGCAGCGCCCGGATGATCTGCTTGCGCGCCAGGCCGGAGTCGTCGGTGACCAGGATGGGTTTGGACATGGGCTTATCTCGAGAGTCGGCTAAACTCGCGATTATCCATGTCCCCCGCCCCCCGAACAACCGTCGATGGCCGCTGTGCGGCAAAAATTGACACGCCTGTGACAGGCCGGGGTATCCTCACTCCCATGCCCGTCGTCTCGAGTCCCTTCCGCCCGGCCTGGTGGCTCCCCGGGAGCCATGCCCAGACCCTCTATCCCTATTTCTTCCGCCGCCACCGCCGTCTGCATACTCGCCGGGAGCGACTGGAACTGGACGACGGCGATTTTCTCGATCTCGCCTGGGGCCCGGAGCCGACCCGCCCGGCACCCGGTCGACCACTGGTACTCGTCACCCACGGCCTCGAGGGCTCGGTGCGCTCGGGCTATGTGCGCGGCCTGCTGCGCGGCCTGGCGGACCACGGGCTGCGCGGCGTGCTGATGCACTGGCGCGGCTGCAGCGGTGAGCCCAATCGGCTGCCACGCAGCTACCACGCCGGCGAGACCGGCGACATCCAGCGCGTGGTCGCCCACTTGCGCGCCCGTGAGCCGGAGACCCCGCTGGCGGCGGTGGGCTATTCCCTGGGCGGCAGCGCCCTGCTCCACTGGCTGGCCGAGACGGGTGCGGACAACCCGCTGGTCCAGGCTGTGGCGATCTCGGTCCCCTTTCGCCTGGCCGATGCCGATGGGCGCCTGAACCGGGGCTTCTCCCGTGTCTATCAGCGCCGCTTGCTGGACCAGCTCCGACGCAGCCTGCGGCGCAAGGCCGAGCGCCGGGGGACGGCGCCGACCGTGAACCCGGACGCCCTGACACGCTTTCGCGCCTTCGATGACGCCGTGACCGCGCCGATCCACGGCTTTCGCGATGCCGAGGACTATTACCGGCGTTGCAGCCCCCGCCCGATCCTGCGGCGGATCGTCACGCCGACGCGACTCATCCACGCCGCCGACGACCCGTTCATGTTCCCCGAGAGCGTCCCGCGCGCCGAGGAGCTCTCCGACGCGGTGACCCTGGAGCTGGCGGCGCGCGGCGGCCATGTCGGCTTCGTCGAGGGGCGCCTCCCGCTGCGCCCGCGCCTCTATCTGGAAACGCACGTGCCGGGATGTCTGCATGACGCCTTCCGGAACGCCCGTCGGCCGTGAGCCGAGCGCGGAAACCGCGATGGGGGTGGCGTTGAAAGCCGGGCACCCTTGAGGCAGCATGGCGCCCATCCCGCTGTAAGTCACAACCAACCCGGCCAGG
>CAZGJO010000166.1:0-4779 GCA_964525685.1 uncultured Ectothiorhodospiraceae bacterium
CTGCACCTCCTGCAGGACGCCGTTCTCCACCATGGCGACCCGGGTCTCGTGGGGGGTGACGTTGATCAGCAGTTCTTCGCTCATGGTTCATTCACGGTGGTAGGGGTGGCCCTGCAGGAGGCTCGCCGCCCGGTAGATCTGTTCCGCCACGATGACACGCACCAGGGCATGGGGGAAGGTCAGCGGCGACAGCGACCAGCGCTGTTCGCAGTGCGCCAGGCACTCGGGGGAGAGGCCGTCGGCGCCGCCCACCAGCAGGGCGACGTCGCGGCCGCCGTGCATCCAGCCGTCGAGCTGCCGGGCGAGATCCGCAGTGGACCAGGCGCGCCCGCCGCCGTCCAGGGCGACGCACAGCGCCCCGCGCGGCACCGCCGCCAGCAGCGCCTCGCCCTCGGCCCGGCGCAGGCGCTCGACATCGGCCCCGCGACCGCGTTTCGGCGCCGCCACCGGCTTCACCTCCAGCGGGGTCGCCGTCTTCCCCAGCCGCCGCTGGTAGTCGGCCACCCCCTGCTCCACCCACTCGGGCATGCGCTGGCCGATGGCCACCAGGTGGAGCCGCACGCCGAACTAGCCCTCGGCGTCGGCGACCGGGGACTCGTCGCCGGCCGCCTCGACGTTCCAGAGCTTCTCGAGGTTGTAGAAGTCGCGGACCTCGGGGCGCATGACATGGACCACCACATCCCCCAGGTCCACCACCACCCAGTCGCCGACGTCCTCGCCCTCGACGCCCAGGGGCTGGACGCCGGCGGCCTTGGACTGTTCCACCACGTGTTCGGCCATGGCCTGGACCTGACGGCCGGAGGTGCCGCTGGCGATGATCATCACGTCGGTCACGCTGCTCTGCTCGCGGACGTCGAGGATGCGCAGGTCGCGCGCCTTGCGATCCTCCAGGGCGTCGACGACCAGCTGTTCGAGGGCTTCACTCTCCATCAGTTCTCCCGGTAGAGACGATTGTCTTGGATATAGTCGTGGACGGATTCGGGCAGCAGATAGCGGGGACTGCGCCCGGCGGCCAGCAGTTCGCGGATGCGACTGGAGGAGATGTCCAGCTGGCTGACCGGCTGCAGGTAGAGTCGACCGGCCGGGGCGCGGTGCAGTTCCCCGGTGTCCGTGACCCGTCGCGATGCGGTGAACGCCGCCAGCGGCCCGCCCTGGTCCTCGAGGCCCTGGGGCGACCAGCCGGGGCGGTGGGAGACCACCAGGTGGGCCAGCTCCGACAGCCGCTCCCACTGGTGCCAGCTGGCCAGGCCGAGGAAGGCGTCCATCCCCAGCAGCAGGGCCAGCGGCGTGGTCTCGCCGATCTCGGCACGCACCTCGGCCAGGGTATCCACCATGTAGGAGGGGCCGCTGCGCCGGATCTCGCGCTCGTCCAGTTCGAACCCGGGCTGCCCCGCCACGGCCCGGCGCAGCATCGCCAGCCGCTGCTCGGTGGTGGCGTGCGGCGCGCGGCGATGCGGCGGATGGCCCGCCGGCAGGATGTGCAGCCGCTCCAGCTCCAGGACCTCCGCCAGCTCCAGCGCGGGACGCAGATGGCCCAGGTGGACCGGATCGAAGGTGCCGCCGAAGATCCCGATCATTCAGGCACGGGTCTGGCCGTCGCCGAGGACGATGAACTTCTCGGAGGTCAGCCCCTCGAGGCCCACCGGCCCGCGCACGTGGAACTTGTCGGTGCTGATGCCGATCTCGGCGCCGAGGCCGTACTCGAAGCCGTCGGCGAAGCGGGTCGAGGCGTTGACCATCACCGAGCTGGCATCGACCTCGGCCAGGAAGCGCCGGGCGCGGGCGTAGTCGGCGGTGACGATGGCCTCGGTGTGGCCGGAGCCGTGGGCGTGGATGTGGTCCATGGCGGCGTCGAGGTCGGCGACCACCCGCACCGCCAGGATCGGTGCCAGGTACTCCTCGTCCCAGTCGGCGGCGGTGGCGGCGGTGATGTCGGGCAGCAGGGCGCGGGTGCGCTCGCAGCCGCGCAGCTCCACACCGGCGGCCTCGAACTGCTCGGCCAGCGGCAGCAGCACGTCGGCGGCCACCCGCTCGGCCACCAGCAGCGTCTCCATGGTGTTGCAGGTGCCGTAGCGCTGGGTCTTGGCGTTGAAGGCCACCGCCGTGGCCATGTCGACGTCGGCGCGATCGTCGATGTAGGTGTGGCAGACGCCGTGGAGGTGCTTGATCACCGGCACCCGGGCGTCGGCGCTGATGCGCTCGATGAGCCCCTTGCCGCCACGCGGGATGATGACGTCGACGTACTCGGGCCGGGTGATGAGCTCACCGACCACGGCGCGATCGGTGGTGGCCACCACCTGGACGGCCGTCTCCGGCAGCCCCGCCTCGGCCAGCCCGGCGCGCAGCGCCTCGGCGATGGCGGCGTTGGAGTGCTGTGCCTCGGAGCCGCCACGGAGGATGGCGGCGTTGCCCGACTTCAGGCAGAGGGCGGCGGCATCGGCGGTGACGTTGGGGCGCGACTCGTAGACGATGGCGACGACCCCCAGCGGCACCCGCATGTGGCCCACCTGGATCCCCGACGGGCGGGTGGCCAGGTCGCGGATGGCGCCCACCGGATCGGGCAGCGCGGCGATCTGGCGCACGCCGTCGACCATGGCGGCGATCCGGTCGGGGGTCAGCTCCAGGCGGTCCAGCAGTGCCGCGTCCAGGCCGGCCTCGCGCCCGGCGGCCAGATCGCGCGCGTTGGCCTCGAGCAGCTCGGCCTCGCGGCCTTCCAGGGCGGCGGCCATCGCCTCCAGCGCGGCGTTCTTCGCACCGGCATCGGCGCGCGCCATGGCGCGGGAGGCGGTACGCGCCGCCCGGCCCAGTTCGTCGACATAGGCGGTGATGTCCATGCTCGCGTCGCTGGCGCTCATTGCATGCCCTCTCGGCTCGGCTGTGACGATGAAGGGAGCCGTGCCGGCCGCTGCGGAAAGAGCGGCCGACCGGCCATGATCAGGCCCAATTGTATCAATTCGTCCCACGGCTTGCCCGCCTCGCGCCCCTTGATGACGCGGTCGGCCCGGGCGCAGCGGGCCAGCACCCGGCGCCAGGCGCGCAGGCTGAACCGCCGGCTCGCGCTACGGCGCAGCCGCAGCTGCGACTCACGGGCGCCGAACTGACGCGGCGGCGGCTCACCGGCGTCGGTGGCGGCGCGGATCCCGGCCACCGCCCGCGCCTCGCGGGTCAGCGCCCAGAGGACCAGCTGCGGGGCGACCCCCTCGCCCTGCAGGCCGCGCACCACCCGGTAGACGCGCGCGGTGTCCGCCGCCAGCGCCGCTTCGGCCAGGTCGAAGATGTCGTAGAGGGCGCTGTCCACCACGGCGTCGGCCACCGCTTCCAGACTCAACGGCCCCGGCGGGTGCAGCAGGGCCAGCTTGTCCACCTCCTGGGCGGCGGCCACCAGGTTGCCCTCGACCCGTTCCACCAGCAGGTCGACGGCGTCGTCCGCCGGCTCCAGCCCGTGGCGACCCAGCCGCGCCCGGATCCAGCCACGCAGGTCGTCGCCCTCCAGCGGCCAGACCGGGATCCAGATCCCGGCCTGCTCCAGCGCCTTGAACCACTTGCTGCGCTGGGCGCTCTGATCCAGGCGCGGCAGCAGCAGCAGCAGGCTGGTCTCCGGAGGCGGGTCCTCGGCCAGGGCGCGCAGGACGCGGGCGCCGGCATCCCCCGGCTTGCCGCCGGGCAGGTTGACCTCGATGAGCCGCCCCTCGCCGAAGAGCGAGCCGGTGGCGGCGCCGGCCACTACGGCCTCCCAGTCGAAATCGCCCCCGGCGGTGTACGTCTGGCGGTCGGTGAGCCCCTGCTCGCGCGCCCGGGCCCGCACGGCGTCGGCCGCCTCCAGCGCCTGGAACGGCTCGTCGCCACTGATCACGTAGATCGGCGCCAGCGGGGCCTGCGCCAGGTGGTGGCTCAACTGTTCCGGTTTCAACCGCACCGCGTCACTCCCCCACGGCCGCGTTCAGCCGGCGCAGGACGCTGGTGGCCAGCTCCCCGCGCATCTCCTCCTGCAGCCGCTCCGCCTCGCTGCCCGAACCCAGCGGGTTGTCGGCATCGAACTGCAGTTCGCGCCGCTGCTCCATGCGCTCGTTGGGGACCAGGATGTCACCCTGGCCGTCCCGCAGCTCGAACTCGACGCCGAGCAGGACCTCGTACTCGTCGGCCCGGCCATCGGCGCCCACGGCGAGGGTGCGCTCGTCCTCCTCCATCGCCGTGACCCGCAGACGGGCCGTGGCCTCGTCGGGGTCCCGCACCACGGTGGCCCCGGCCCCCTCCAGGCTGCGCCGCAGGGCGCGCTGCATGTCGGAGGTCCCCGAGGCGCCGTCGACGTGGGTGCGCTCCAGCACCTCGGGCAGCGGCACCGCGCCGCGCAGGTACCAGCCACCGCAGCCGGCCAGCAGCAGCGCCAGGGCGACGATCAGGCCGGCGGCCGCCTCGCCCCGGCACAGCGGGTTCGGCCATCGCCTCATTTCACCACCACATTGACCAGCTTGCCCGGCACCACGATCACCTTGGCCACGTTCCCGCCTTCGACATGGCGGGCGACGTTGGGCTCCGCCAGCGCCGCCGCCTCCACGGCCTCCTTGTCGGCCTCGGCGGCCACCTCGATCTGGCCGCGCACCTTGCCGTTGACCTGCACCGCCAGGGTCTGTGTATCACGGGCCAGGGCCGCCTCGTCCACGGTCGGCCAGGCGGCGTCCACCACCGCCTCGTCGTGGCCGAGCCGCGACCAGAGGGCGTGGGTCCTGTGCGGGACCACCGGCGAGAGCATCACCACCGCCGCCTCCAGTGCCTCGCGTT
>CAZGJO010000167.1:0-4778 GCA_964525685.1 uncultured Ectothiorhodospiraceae bacterium
CGGCCGCCGGGCGGCGGCGGCCGCGCCTCCGGGGACGTATCCCCGGCGGCCCGCCGGGCGCGGTGTCCCCCCCGCACCCCGTCCGCGCCGGGGCCGTCGGCCAACGTCTGTGCCGCCGTCCCCCATCTCGGGTACCATGCGGGACAAATCGCACGGAGCGTTCCCATGGGTCTCTTTTCCAACCGCTTACTCCTGCATCGCGTCATCCCCACCATGTTGGGGCTGCTCCTGGTCTTCGCGGCGCTCTGGGTACAGCAGACGGATCGGCCCGGGGTCGCCGATCTGCGCGATCGTCTGGAGTGGATCGCCTACGACCTGCGCTTCGACCTGACGCGGCCCTTCGCCGATGTCGACCCCCCCGCCCCGGTGGTCATCGTCGACATCGACGAGGCCTCGCTGGCGGAGCTGGGGCGCTGGCCCTGGCCCCGGGCCCTGCTCGGCGAACTCAGTGAACAGATGTACAACGCCGGCGCCATCGCGGTGGGCTGGGATGTGGTCTTCGCCGAACCCGAACGCAACATCGCCGATCAGCTGGTGGGCCATCTGGAACTGCCGGGCAACGGTGATCCGGAGGCGGCCGAACTGGCCGAGCGCGTCCAGGCGCTGGCCGCCGATCTCGACGGCGATGCGCGATTCGCCGAGGGGCTCGCCCGGGGTGAGGCGATCCTCGGTTACCACTTCAGTACCGAGACCGAGCGCATCGGTGAACTGGGCCCGCCGGTGGAGACGGCGGCCCCCCTGCCGCTGGAGCGGACGCGCATCCCCGAGGTGGAACACTACGTGGGCAACCTGCCGCAGCTGCAGGCCGCCGCGGCCGGCGGCGGCTTCTTCACCATCCTCCCCGACGCCGACGGCACCCTGCGCAACTACAACCTGCTCATGGGCCACGACGGGGAGATCTATCCGTCGCTGGCACTGAGCATGGCCAGCCACTTCCTGTTCGCCGACGAGCTGGGTGTGGAGACCGCCACCAGCGGCGGCCGGGAGGTCATCACCGCCCTCGATGTCGGCGGCATGAACATTACCACCACCGCCGACGGGGCGGTCGGCATCCCGTACCGCGGGACCGCCGGGGCCTTCGAGTACGTCTCGGCAACCGATGTCCTCCACGGTCGCATCGGTGACGAACTGGCGGGCGCCCTCGTACTGGTGGGCACCACCGCTCAGGGCCTCTACGACCTGCGGACCACGCCGCTGCAGAGCGCCTATCCCGGTGTGGAGGTGCACGCCAACGTGCTGGCGGGGCTGCTGGCCGAGCGTTTTCCCTACACCCCGGACTGGGCCGATGCCCTGGCCTTCCTGTTCCTGCTCGGCCTCGGCGTCCTGCTCGCCCTCGGCCTGCCGTGGCTGCGCCCGGGCCTGCTGGTGGTGGTGACCATCGGCGCGGCCCTGAGCGTCGTGGCCGGCAACGTCGGCCTGTGGACCGCGCAGCAGTGGGTGCTGCCGCTGGCGCTGCCGGTGGTCATGCTGCTGCTGCTGGGGATGCTGAACATGGCCTGGGGCTTCCTGTTCGAGGAGCGCAGCAAGCGCCAGTTGCAGGGGATGTTCGGGCAGTACGTCCCGCCGGCGCTGGTCAGCGAGCTGGCCGACAACCCCGACGGCCTGAACAGCATGGAGGGGGATCGGCGCGAGATGACCGTGCTCTTCTGCGACATCCGCAGCTTCACCACCATCTCCGAGGGGCTGGAACCCGGCGAGCTGAAGGACATGCTCAACCGCTACTTCACGCCGATGACGCAGCTCATCTTCGAGAATCGCGGCACCGTGGACAAGTACGTCGGCGACATGATCATGGCGTTCTGGGGGGCACCGCTGGAGGATCCGGACCACGCCCGCCACGCCCTCATCACGGCCATGGCGATGCTGGAGGAGAGCGAACGCCTGAAACCGGAGCTCAAGGCGCTGGGCTACCCGGAACTGAACATCGGCATCGGCCTCAACAGCGGTCCCATGAGCGTCGGCAACATGGGCTCCGAGTACCGGCGCGCCTACACCGTGCTCGGCGATTCGGTGAACCTCGCCTCGCGGCTGGAAGGCCTGACCAAGTTCTACGGGGTGCAGCTGGTGGTCGGCGACGACACCCGCGCCGGCCAGGACGACTTCCTCTTCCGCACCCTCGACCGCGTGCAGGTGAAGGGCAAGGACGAGCCGGTGGCGATCCATGAACCGGTGGGCCTTCGTGCCGAGCTCGACCCCGCCGTCATTGCCGCGGTGGAGACCCACGAGGCGGCGGTGGCGGCCTACCGCGCCCGCGACTGGGAGACCGCCCGGTCCCTGTTCACCGAGTTGCAGGCAAACGATCCGGGACGGGTGATCTACGGCCTCTACCTGGAGCGCATGAAACTCATCGACCCGGCCACCCTGCCCGACGACTGGGACGGGGTCTTTCGCCACACCAGCAAATAGGGGCACACCGTGCATCTGCAGCGCTACATCATCACCGGCATCCTCACCATCATCCCCATCTGGATCACCTGGTGGGTGTTCGACTTCTTCCTCGGCCAGCTCTCCAACATCGGCGCCCCGGCGATCCGCTTCATCGCCCGCATCATCGACCCCGTGGCGCCGGGGATCTCGGCCCACCTGCTGGAGCCGTGGGCGGAGTTCCTGCTGGCGGTGATCCTGACCCTGGGAGCCATCTACCTGCTAGGGCTGCTGACCACCCTGGTCATCGGCCGGCGCCTCCTGGCCCTGATGGATGCCATCATGCACCGCATCCCGGTGGCCGAGCGGATCTACGGCGCCACCAAGCAGCTGCTCAGCGTCCTGCAGCAACAGCCGGGGCAGGAGGTGGAACGGGTGGTGCTCATCGAGTTCCCGCAGCCGGGGATGAAGGTGGTCGGCTTCGTCACCCGCACCTTCACCGATCCCGATACCGGGGAGACGCTGGTGGCGGTCTACGTCCCGACCACGCCGAACCCGACCTCGGGCTATCTGGAGATCGTGCCGGTCGACCGGGTCATCTCCACCAGCTGGTCACTGGACGAGGCGATGTCGTTCATCATCTCCGGCGGCACCGTGGGGCCGGAGACCGTGCCCTACAGCGCCGGCTCCGATACCCCCGAAAAGTGAGATTCAGTCGCCGGAGTACCCCGGAATGGCGGCGTGGTCGACGTCGTCGATCTGCTCCGGCTTCAGGAACTGATTGCCGTAGTCGAGATAGACCTTTTCACGGATGAAGACGTCGAACAGCTCCGGATCCAGGTGGCCCTCCTGGGTCATGCGACCGAGGATGGTCAGTGATTCCGACAGGGTGTTGGGCCGCTTGTACGGCCGGTCGGCGGCGGTGAGCGCCTCGAAGATGTCGGCGATGGCCATCATCCGGGCGCCGGGGAGCATCTGTTCGCCGGTGAGGCCGCGCGGATAGCCCTTGCCGTCCATGCGCTCGTGGTGGCCCCCGGCCAGTTCCGGCACCCGCTGCAGGTAGCGCGGGTAGGGCAGCGCCTCGAGCATGTCGATGGTGGCGACGATGTGGTCCTGGATGATCTGGCGCTCCTCGGGGGTCAGGGTGCCCTTGGCGATGGTCAGGTTGTAGACCTCGTCATCGTCGAGCAACGGTCGCTCCTCGCCGGCCACGCTGAAGCGGTACTGGCCGGCGATGGTATGGACGTGCTGCTGGTCCTCCTCGCGCATGAACTCGCCACCGGTGTTGTGGCGGCGGACGAAGTCGCGGTCGGCGTCGATCAGCGCCAGATTCGCCGCCAGCTCCTCTTCCTCGGTGGCGCTGGGTGTTGCCCCGGCGGCCGCCAGCTTCTCCCGCAGCCACTGGATCTCGGCATCGCGCTTGACCACCTCGAAGCGGGTATCGACGGTGTCGATGCGGTCGAACATGCCGTGGAGCTTGGTCGACTTGTCGATCACCGGCTCCGGGGTGGTGACCTTGCCGCAGTCGTGCATCCAGCCGGCGATCTTCAGCTCGTAGATCTCGTCCTCGGTCATGCGGAAGTCGGCCAGCGGTCCCGCGTCGGTGGCGTTGGCCGCCTCGGCGATCATCAGGGTCAGCTCCGGCACCCGCTGGCAGTGGTTGCTGGTGTGCTTGGACTTTTTGTCGATGGCGCTCGCCATCAGCTCGATGAAGGCCTCGAACAGCTCACGCTGGTCGTTGATCAGCTGCTTCTGGGTCAGCGCCACCCCGGCCTGGGAGGCGAGGGATTCGGCCAGACGGGTCTCCTGGTCGCCGAACGGGATCACCGTGCCCTGCTCGTCCATGGCATTGATCAGCTGCAGCACGCCGACCACCTCGTCCTCGTGGTTGGTCAGCGGCACGGTGAGAAACGACTGCGAGCGGTAGCCGGTCTTGGCGTCCACCGCGCGCATGCCGGAGAAGTCGAAGCCCTCGGCCTGGTAGGCGTCGGCGATGTTGACTGTCTCCCCCTTCAGGGCGGCGTAGGCGGAGACGTTGTGGACGTTGGGCTCGCCGTCCTCGCCGTGGAGCGGCAGGTTGGGGAAGGTGACCTCGTTGCCGGAGGTGCCGCCCAGGTGCAGGCCCATGGTGTCGTTGCGCACCACCGAGAAGACCAGCTTGCCGTCCTGGACCAGATAGAGGGTACCGGCGTCGGCCCGGGTCAGGGTCTTGGCGCCGTCGAGGATGGTCTCGAGCAGGCTGTCGGTGTCACGCTCCCGGGAGAGGGCGATGCCGATGGCATTGAGCCGCTCCACCCGCTCCAGGAGCTGCTGGTTGATCGCTTGGTCTTGGGCATTCATGGAGCCAACCTCTGCTGCAAAGAAGGCCGGCCTCCTGCCGCCTAGTCGAACGTGTAGCGCGCCTTGACGAGGAA
>CAZGJO010000168.1:0-4733 GCA_964525685.1 uncultured Ectothiorhodospiraceae bacterium
CCGCGACCTCCGGCGTGACAGGCCGGCATTCTAACCAGCTGAACTACCGCTCCGCGTTCCTGAACTACTACCGCGTCCAGAAGCTGCGCATTGTAAGCCCGGTATCCGCGGAACGCAATACCCGATTTGCTCTGCGCTGCCCCCCGACCGCTCAGCTGCGGATGCCGACCCCGCGCTGCAGCAGCCAGAGGCAGAACGCGGTCAGGACGACGGTGAACGCGGCGATGATCCCCAGTGCGGCGGCCACCGGGACGTCGGTGATGCCGAGCATCCCGGCCCGGAAGGCGTTGACCATCCACAGGATCGGGTTGGCCAGGGCGACGGTCTGCCAGAACTCGCTGAGCAGCGAGATGGAGAAGAACACCCCGCCGAGGTAGGTCAGCGGCGTCAGCACGAAGGTCGGGATGATGGAGATGTCGTCGAAGCTGTTGGCGTAGACGGCGTTGACGAAGCCGGCCAGCGAGAACAGCACCGACGTCATCAGCACCACCACCACGGTCAGCAGCGGGTCCACCGGCCGCAGGTCGGTGAACAGCAGCGCCACCGCCGTGACCACCGCGCCGACGATCAGCCCGCGCGCCACGCCGCCGCCGACGAAGCCGGCCAGGATCAGGTAGTTCGGCATCGGCGACACCAGCATCTCCTCGACGCTGCGCTGGAACTTGGCGCCGTAGAACGAGGCCACCACGTTGGCGTAGCTGTTGTTGATCACCGCCATCATGATCAGCCCCGGCATGATGTAGTCCATGAACGAGAAGCCGTCCATCTCGCCGACCCGCGGGCCGATGAGGCCGCCAAAGATGATGAAGTAGAGGGCGGTGGTGATCGCCGGCGGCAGGATGGTCTGGATCCAGATGCGCATGAACCGGCGCACCTCCTTGCCGAGGATGGTATGGAAGGCGATCCACTGGGCACGGGCATTCATGCGGCGCTCTCCCCCTTCTCGGTGAGCCGCAGGAAGAGCTCCTCCAGCCGGTTGGTCTTGGTGCGCATGGAGAGGACGGTGAGCCCCCGCTCACTGAGGGCGGTAAACAGCTCGTTGAGCCCCTGGGCCTTGGGGACTTCCGCCTCCAGGGTGCTCTCATCCACCCTGTGAACGACGTAGCCGGGGACTTCCGGCGCTTCCGCCACCGTTGTATCGATATTGAGCACGAAGGTCTCCACGTCGAGGCGGTTGAGGATCGCCTTCACCGAGGTGTTCTCGATGATCGCCCCCTGGTCGATGATGGCGACGTTGCGGCAGAGGTTCTCCGCCTCCTCCAGGTAGTGGGTGGTGAGGATCACCGTGGTGCCCTCGGCGTTGATGTCGCGCAGGAACTGCCACATGTGGCGGCGCAGCTCGATGTCGACCCCGGCGGTGGGCTCGTCGAGGATCAGCAGCTGCGGATCGTGGATCAGCGCCCGGGCGATGAGCAGCCGCCGCTTCATGCCGCCGGAGAGCTTGCGCGCCTGCTCCTTGTGCTTCTCCCACAGCCCCAGCCGGCGCAGCAGGCGCTCGGCCCGCTCCCACGCCTCGGCCCGCGGGATGCCGTAGTACCCGGCCTGGTTGACCACGATCTCGCCCACCGGCTCGAACTGGTTGAAGTTGAACTCCTGCGGCACCAGACCGATGAGCGCCTTGGCCTCGGCCCGGTGGCGATAGAGGTCCTTGCCGAAGATGGCCACGGACCCGGCGGTGGCGTTGACCAGCGAGGCGACGATGCTGATGGTGGTCGACTTGCCCGCCCCGTTGGGGCCGAGCAGGGCGAAGAAATCACCCGCCTCGACATCGAGGTCGATGCCGGTCAGCGCCTCGGTCTCGCCGTAGCACTTGCGCAGGCCGCGCAGGGTCAGGGCTGTCTCGCTCATGGCTACCACCACCGCTCGAAGACGACATTCTCCTCGGGGATCCCGAGTTCCGGCAGGCACTCGGCCAGGTCGTCCACCATGGCATTGGGGCCGCACAGGTAGTAGAGCGCCTCGGGATCCAGGAACTGCTCCTCGATGAGCGGGCCGTCGACGTAGCGGGTCAGACCGCCCCAGGTCCCCGGCTCGCCGGTGACGGTGACCGTCATGCCGAGGCGCGGGTTGGCGGCCACGCGCCGCTCCAGCTCCGCCTGGAAGAGGATCTCGTCGGCCTGGGCGACGCTGTAGAGCAGATGGGCCTCGGCCTCGGGGACCTGCTCATCGATGTAGCGGAAGATGCTCACCAGCGGGGTGACCCCGACGCCGCCGCCGATGAGGATCACCCGGCGCCCCCGCTCCGGGGTGTAGATGAAGCTGCCGGAGCCGTGGGAGATCCGCACGGAGTCGCCCTCGCCGGCCTGCTCGTAGAGCCACTGGGTCACCGGATGGGCGTAGGCGCGCTTCACCGCGACCTGGATGCGGCCCTGCTCGTCCGGCATCGAGGTCGGCGACAGACCGGCGGCCTTCGTCTCGCCGTCGATGTCGGCGACCAGGTCGATCCACTGACCCGGCTGGCTGGTGAAACGCCCGCCGGTGTCGAGCACGAACGAGCGGATGGTCGGGGTCTCCTGGGTCGCCTCGACGATGCGGGCTTCGATGAGTTCCTTCTGGGTCATGTCTGGACTCCGTATTGTGGATGCGGTGCGGTCACCGATGCATGATGGTGCGAGTTGCCGGGCGGTTCACTTGTCCTTCAGGGCGGCAAAGGCGGCCGCCATGGCGGTCTGCGGCGCCTTCTCCTCCGCCGGTTTCTTTCCCTCCCCGGCGCGCTTGTCGCGGCGGCCCTTGCCGCCACCGCGCTTGCCCCGGCCGGCGGGGCCGTTGCCGCGCGCGGCCTCGGGGTCCGCGGCGCCGCCGTCGGCGTCGGCGGTCTCCGGGCCGCGCATGGACAGCGCGATACGCTGGCGCCGCAGGTCGACCTCGATGACGTGGACATCGACCACATCGCCGACCTTGACCACCTGGTGCGGGTCCTTGACGAAGTGGTCGGCCAGCTTCGAGATGTGGACCAGGCCGTCCTGGTGGACGCCGACGTCGACGAAGGCGCCGAAGTCGGTGACGTTGGTGACCACCCCCTCCAGCGCCATGTTCGGCTTCAGGTGGGCCGGCTCGGTGACGTCCTCGCGGAAGCGGGCGGTGCGGAAGTCGCCGCGCGGGTCGCGGCCCGGCTTCTCCAGCTCGGCAAGGATGTCGGCCACCGTCGGCTCGCCGAAGCGCTCGTCGGTGAAGTCGGCCGCCTTCAGACCGCCAAGGACATCGCCCTGGCCGATGATCTGCTCCACCGGCCGCTGCAGCCGTTCGACGATGCGCTCCACCACCGGGTAGGCCTCCGGGTGGACGGCGGAGGCGTCCAGCGGGTTGTCGCCCCCGGGCACGCGCAGGAAGCCGGCGGCCTGCTCGAAGGCGACGGCACCGAGGCGCGACACCGCCATCAGGTCCTTGCGGCTGCGGAAGGGCCCCTGCTCGGCGCGGTGGCGGGCGATGTTCTCGGCCAGCCCCGGACCGAGGCCGGCGACCCGCGCCAGCAGCGCCGGCGAGGCGGTGTTGACGTCGACGCCGACGGCGTTGACGCAGTCCTCCACCACCGCCTCCAGACTGCGGGAGAGCCGGTTCTGGCTGACATCGTGCTGGTACTGGCCGACGCCGATGTGGCCCGGCTCGATCTTCACCAGCTCGGCCAGCGGGTCCTGCAAGCGGCGGGCGATGGAGACGGCACCCCGCAGGGCGACGTCCAGATCCGGGAATTCGCGGCTGGCCAGTTCCGAGGCGGAGTAGACCGATGCCCCCGCCTCGCTGACGGTGACGTGGGTCAGGCCGGGGCAGCGCCGGGCCAGTTCACCGGCGAGCTGTTCGGTCTCCCGGGAGGCGGTGCCGTTGCCCACGGCCACCAGCTCGATGCCGTGGGCCTCCACCAGCCCCGCCAGGGTGTCCAGGGCCTCGTTCCAGCGCTTCTTCGGCGCATGGGGGTAGATGGTCTCGGTGGCCGCCAGGGCGCCGGTGGCGTCCACCGCCGCCACCTTCACCCCGGTGCGCAGGCCCGGATCCAGCCCGAGGGTGGCGCGGGCGCCGGCCGGCGCGGCCAGCAGCAGGGCGCGCAGGTTGGTGGCGAAGACGCGGATGGCCTCCTCCTCGGCGGCCTCGCGGATGCGCTTGAACAGGTCCATCTCCAGCCGCGAGCCGAGTTTCACCCGCCAGGTCCAGCGGGCGGTGTCGCGCAGCCAGTCGACGCACGGCCCGCTCAGGGCGCCGAGCCCGGCGCGGGCGGCGATGCGCGATTCACCGAAGCTCGGCGCCCCGCGTTCGGCGTCGCGATCGTCGGGGTGGACCACGGCGAGGCGCAGCACCCCCGCCTGGCGCCCGCGGAAGAGGGCCAGCACGCGGTGCGACGGCACCCGGTTGAGGCGTTCGGAATAATCGAAGTAGTCGCGGAACTTGGCCGCCTCGTCGCTGTTCTCCTGGTCCGGGGCGACGCTGGCGACCAGCTCGCCCTGTTCCCACAGCGCCTCGCGGATGCCCTCGGCCAGATCGGCGTCGTCGGCCCAGTCCTCGGCGTGGATGTGGCGAGCGCCCTCGAGCACGGCGGCGGCATCGGGGTAGCCGGCCTCGGCGTCGATGTAGGCGGCGGCCAGGGCCTCCGGGGTGGCATCGGGCCCTTCGAGCAGGGTCGCGGCCAGCGGCTCCAGCCCGGCGGCCCGCGCCATCTGCGCCTTGGTCTTCTTCTTGCGCATGTAGGGCCGGTAGAGGTCTTCCAGCCGGGTCTTGGTGGTGGCGGCCTCGATGGCGGCGCG
>CAZGJO010000169.1:0-4677 GCA_964525685.1 uncultured Ectothiorhodospiraceae bacterium
AATCCGGGTATCCGGATATCAAGAAGTTACGTCGTTAACTGTGGAACTCGGGGGCGAGCGCCACCGGCGCCAAGAGACCTGGAGCGAGGACAACCCGGAGGGCCGCTGGCGCCGCTTCAGCCGCGACGAGATCCTCAAGCGCGACAAGACCAGCCTCGACATCTTCTGGCTGCGCGACAAGTCGCTGGGCGATCTCGATAACTTGCCGGAGCCCGACGAGATCGCCGAGGAGATCATCGAGAACCTGGAGTCCGGGCTGGAGAGCTTCCGCAGCGTCCTGACCGAGCTGCAGTCGTGAGACTCCGGAACGTGCCGGCCGGGAGGGTGCAACTCCTTGACCTGCCGGGAGCCCCAGCGCACCATCCCCCGCGAATCGACAGCAACCCAGGGACCGGTTGTGGCCTCACCCATGAATGACAGCCCCGCACCGCGCCTCGCGCAACTGTGGGCTGACTGCCAGCCCGCGACACTGATGGCCTCCTTCGTGGCGAGCCTGGTCATCGCCATTACCGTGCTGGTCGGTGGTCTCGGGGTGGCGGCGCTGGTCTTCACCGGTCCGCTCCAGGAGCACATCTTTCTGGGCGTGGGGCTGGTGCTGGTCGGCACCGCCGCGCTGATGGCCATCATGGCGATGGGAAGTTCCTGGCCGGGGACCATCGGGGCCCAGCAGGAGGTGCCGGCGGTGCTCCTCGGGCTGGTCGCGACCGCCGTCTACGCGGCCCTGACCGAGCAGATGCCCGGCAGTGAGGCGCTGCCCTACGTGGTGGTGAGCATCGCCGTGGCAACGGTGGCCACCGGCGCGGCCTTCTACCTGCTGGGCTACTTTCGGCTGGGGGCGCTGATCCGCTATATCCCCTATCCCGTTGTCGGCGGCATGCTGGCCGGTCTGGGCCGGCTCATGATCCAGGGCGGGCTGGCGGCAGGCACCGGTGTCAGCCTCGGGCTGGAGACGCTGGCCGATTTCTCCGAGGCCGATATGCTGGCGCGGGTCGCGGCCGCCGCCGGTGTGGCCGTCCTGCTCCTGGTGGCCACGCGCCTGTCGGGGCACTATCTGGTGATGCCGGGCACGCTTCTGCTGGCGACCGGGCTGTTCTACCTCGGCTGGTGGGGCATGGGGAACAGTGCGGCCGAGGCGATGGCGGCGGACTGGCTGCTGGGCCCCTTCCCCGACGCGGCACCGTGGGAGCCGATCAGCCGCGAGGCCGTGGCGGGGATGGACTGGGGGCTGCTGCTGGGCGAGCTGCCGACCATCGCAACGCTGGTGGTGGTGGCGGCCATTGCCACATTGATGCATGCCAGCGGTCTGGAGCTCCTCACGCGGCGCGATCTGGACCTGGACCAGGAGCTGCGGGTGGCCGGTTCCGGCAATGTCTGCGCCGGTCTGCTCGGCGGGGTGCCCGGCTTCCACGGGATGAGCGAGACCTCCCTGGGTCTGCGCATGGGGGCGAATTCCCGCTGGACCGGGCTGTTCACCGCCATACTGCTGCTGTTCGGGGTGTTCCTCGGGCTGTCCCTGCTGGCGTGGTTCCCCAAGCCGGTGCTGGCCGGGCTGCTCTTCTATCTCGGTCTGCTGCTGCTGTACGACTGGCTGGTCCGGGGCTGGCGGCGGCTGCCGCGCGGCGATTACGCCGTGGTGGTGCTGATCCTGCTTGTGGCCGGCTGGTTTGGCTATCTCGAGGGGATCCTGGTGGGGGTGCTGGCTGGTGTCCTGCTCTTCACCGTGAGCTACAGCCGGTTGGGCATCGCCAAGCACGTCCTGGACGGCAGTGTCTTCCACAGCAATGTGGACCGGCCGGATGCCGAGCGCGAGGCACTGGTCGCCCGTGGCGAGCGGATCCAGGTGATCGCGCTGCAGGGGTTCATCTTCTTCGGCACCGCCGAGAAACTGCTCAACCGGATACGGACGCGTTTGGCCGATGAGGCGTTGCAGCCGCTGCGCTATCTCTGTCTCGATTTCGAGCATGTTCAGGGGGTGGACAGTTCGGCGGGGCTGGCCTTCCACCGCCTGAGCCAGATGGCGGGCGAGAACGGGTTCGAGCTGCTGCTCGCCGGCCTCTCGCCGGTCCAGCGTGAGCTGCTCACCAACAGCGGACTGCTCGGTGAGGCTGCCAGCGAGGCCCCGATCCATCTCTTCGATGACACCGACAGCGCCCTGGAATGGTGTGAAGAGGCGCTCCTCGAGTCCTTCGGACCCGCCGGAGAAGTGGAGGGCGAAGGGGTCGGGGAACAGCTGCTGGAACGGTTGAGCCGCAGCGGGATCCTGCCCTACACCGAGCGTCTGGAGCTGGCGGCCGGCGAGACGCTCATTGCCCAGGGCGAGGAGCAGAGCGGGATGTATTTCCTGGTCCGGGGGCGGGTGACGGTGAAGTTGCAGTGTGGCGACGAGCGCGCCGTGCGGCTGCGCACCTATGATGCCGGCACGGTGGTGGGCGAGATGGCCTTCTACGGCGAACAGCGGCGCACCGCATCGGTGGTGGCTGAGACCCCGCTGTTTGCCTACTACCTCGACGCCGCAGCGGTCGCCACCATGACCGCCGAGGAGCCGGCCGTGGCGGCCGAACTCCACCGCTGGAGTGCCCGGCTGCTCGCCGATCGGTTGGCCGAGTCCATCGCCTTGCGGCGTATTCTGGAATGACTTCCGGGGTCGGTTGAGTCGGGGGCGATTTTTTTGTTGTTCATATCGTTTGGAATATGACTAACAAGGTCGTTTGTTTGTCATCCATGCACATCAACTTGCGTTGTCTCTCATATTTGCCTCAATATGAACAACAAGAGCCGCCGATGAGTGTTGTGCCGTGACCGTCGATACCCGTGATGCCACCCATTATCACTTGGGGCAGTTCCCGCCGGAGCTGGACCAGGGGCGCCTTGTGCCGGGGCTGCTGGCAGCAACGGATGCACTGGCCCGCTACGACCAGATGTTGAGGGGGATGCACAACAACGCGATCTTCCTTGCCCCACTGCAGGGCCAGGAGGCCGTGGTCTCGTCGCGCATGGAGGGCACCATCAGCACCATGGACGAGATCCTGCAGCTGGAGGCAGAGTACGACGAGGACGATGAGGGAGCGGCCGGGGAATTCCGCTCCGATGTCATCGAGACCGCTCTCTACCGTCGGGCGCTGAATTCCGCGCAACGACAACTCCAAGAGGGCTACCCCCTGTCGGAATCGCTGGTGTGCGGGATCCACCAGCAGCTGCTGTCGTTCGGTCGTGGTTCCAGCAAATCGCCCGGAAGCTACAAGCGCGAGCAGAATTATGTCGGTGAGCGCGGCAGTCGCTCGGTCAGTTTCGTCCCCATTGCGCCGGAGCAGTTGGCCGGCGGGATGGAAGCGCTGTTCGCGGTCATGAACGATGAACGCCTGCCGATTCTCCTGCGGACCGCCCTGGCTCATGCCGAGTTCGAGGCGCTGCACCCGTTCGAGGACGGCAATGGTCGGGTCGGCCGGATGCTGATCACGCTGATGTTGTGGAGGGGCGGTGCGATTACCGCACCCCATTTCTACGTCAGTCGGTATTTCGAGGAGTACAAGGACGAATACATCAATCGATTGAGAGCGGTGTCCGCCCATGGGGATTGGAATGGGTGGTGCGAGTTCTTTCTGGAGGCCGTGCGTCAGCAGGCGATTCAGAACCTGAAGGCGGCGACGGAGATCCAGGATTGCTACGAGGAGATGAAACCGCGCTTTGCGGAGCTTCTGGCCTCGAAGTATTCGCTGGCGGCGCTGGACTATCTGTTCACGTACCCGGTCTTCAGCAACAGCCGTTTTACGCGCAGCGCGGGGATCCCCCAGGCTACCGCTGCCCGGTTCACCAGGCGGTTGCTGGAGGCCGGCCTGCTGGAGGTCGTGCGCGAGGCGTCCGGGCGTCAGTCGGCCATGTACCGCTTCGAGCCGCTCATGAAGTGTGTGCGGGTCTGAGCGCTTTACAATCCTGGCGGTCGCGGATACCCCGGACTATGGCCCCGCCATCGCCGCAGTGACCGCCACCCACGCCGTGCCGATGTTCTCCGCTGCATAGCCCCCGCCGCCGACCGCCAGCATCCGCCCCGCGCAGTGGTGGTCCGCCAGGGCGCGCAGGCGTGTCGCGGCGTGGCTGTGGGGGTGGTCGCTGTAGTGCAGCTGCGCCAGCGGGTCGCCGTCCAGGCCATCGGCGCCGCACTGCAGCAGGATGAACTCGGGGCGCCCGGCCGCCAGGTAGGCCTCCACGCGCGCCCAGGCGGCGTCGAATTCCTTGTCTCCGCTGCCCGGTGCCAGCGGGATGTTCAGCTTGGTCCCGGTGGCGGCGCCGGTGCCGGTTTCGTCGGCGCGGCCGGTGCCGGGAAAGAGGCTCCGACCGTCCTGGTGGATATCGGCGAACAGCAGGTCGGGATCGTCCTCGAAGCTGTAGAACACGCCGTCGCCGTGGTGGACATCGATGTCGACGTAGGCGATCCGCCGCAGTCCATGGCGCTGGCGCAGGGTCTCGATGACCACGCCGCAGTCGTTGAAGACGCAGAAACCGGCGGCGCGGTCGCGCCGGGCATGGTGCAGGCCGGCAATGGGGACGAAGGCGCGCCGGCATTCGCCGGCCATGATCGCCTCGGCGGCCCGCACCGTGGTGCCCACCACGCGGGCCGCGGCTTGGTCGATGTCGGCGACGGCGGGGGTGTCCCCCTGGTCCAGCGGTGCCCCACTGCCC
>CAZGJO010000170.1:0-4665 GCA_964525685.1 uncultured Ectothiorhodospiraceae bacterium
GGGGGGGGGGGGGCGTGGGTTGGGGGGGGTTGCGCCCCCTGGCTTTTTCCCGGGGCCCCCGGGGGGGGCCCCCCACAAAACACTGCCGCGCCACTCCCCCGCCAGAACGAAGCTACGCTCAACCCCCTGACCGAAGCCGCAGCCAAGACCGGAACAGACCGTGACGCTACCCCCACCCCCGGTCTATAATGCCTGGTTTCCCGGGACAAGAACCCCGACAATCGTGCCCAACCAACACGGAGTCACCATGGCCACCGAACGCACCCTCTCCATCATCAAGCCCGACGCCGTTGCCCAGGATGTCATCGGCGAGATCTACAGCCGCTTCGAGCGCTCCGGCCTGAAGGTCGTCGCCGCGCGCATGATGCAGCTCAGCCGCGAGCAGGCCGAGGGCTTCTATGCCGTGCACAAGGAGCGTCCCTTCTTCGACGCCCTGGTGAGCTTCATGATCTCCGGCCCGGTGATGGTCCAGGTCCTCGAAGGCGAAGACGCCATCCGCAAGAACCGCGAGATCATGGGCGCCACCAACCCGGCCGAGGCCGAAGCCGGCACCCTGCGCCACGACTACGCCGAGAGCATCGACGCCAACGCCGTCCACGGCTCCGACGCGCCGGAGACCGCGGCCACCGAGATCGCCTTCTTCTTCGACGACGGCGACATCTGCAGCCGCTGAACGCGCCCGGAGTACCGGCCATGGCCGACACCCCCGTGAATCTGCTGGATCTGGACCGCCAGGGACTGGAGGCTTTCTTCGCCGAGATGGGCGAGAAGCCGTTTCGCGCCGTGCAGGTGCAGAAGTGGATCCACCAGGTGGGGGTCACCGACTTCGCGGCCATGACCAACCCCGCCACGGCGCTGCGGGCGAAGCTGGAGGAGACGGCGACCATCGCCAGGCCGGCGGTGGTCGCCGACCAGACCTCCGGGGACGGCACCCGCAAGTGGTTGCTCCAGCTGGCCGACGGCAACGCCGTGGAGACCGTCTTCATCCCGGAGTCGGGGCGCGGCACCCTGTGCATCTCCTCCCAGGTCGGTTGCGCCCTGGAGTGCAGCTTCTGCGCCACCGGCGCCCAGGGCTTCAACCGCAACCTCTCGGTGGGCGAGATCATCGCCCAGGTCTGGGTGGCCGCCCAGGCGCTGGGCCACGATCCGCGCGCCCATCACCGGGCGCTGACCAACATCGTGCTCATGGGCATGGGCGAGCCGCTGCTGAACTTCGACAATGTGGTCGCCGCCATGGACCTGATGATGGACGACAACGCCTACGGCATCTCGCGGCGGCGGGTGACCCTCTCCACCGCCGGCGTCATCCCGGCGCTCTACCGGCTGCGCGAATCGAGCAACGTCAGCCTGGCGCTCTCCCTGCACGCCCCCAACGACGCCCTGCGTGACGAGCTGGTGCCGCTCAACCGCAAGTACCCGCTGGCCGAGGTCATCGAGGCGTGTCGTCACTACGTCGCCGACGAGGCGCGCCAGCGGGTGACGGTGGAGTACACCCTCATCGACGGCGTCAACGACCGGTCGGAACACGCCCGGGAACTGGCCCAGGTGCTGGCGCCGCTGCCGGCGAAGGTGAACCTGATCCCGTTCAATCCGTTCCCGGGCTCGGATTACGCCACCGCCTCCGGCAACGCGGTGGAGCGCTTCCGGAGCATCCTGATGGAGGCCGGTTTCACCACCGTGGTGCGCCGGACCCGGGGCGACGACATCGACGCGGCCTGCGGGCAGCTGGCCGGGCGCTTCCGGGACCGCACCAAGCGCCAGTTCCGCCAGGTTCCGGTGGTCGCGGAGGGGGCATGACGAGCCCGGCCCGGCGTGTGGGTCTGCACGGCCTGGTCCTGCTCGGGGGGCTGGCCCTGGCCGGCTGCGCCAGCCTGTTCGGCGAGGATCCGGCGGAACAGGCCGCCGCCGAGAACACCCGGCTGGGGCTCGCCTACCTGGAGCGCGGTGAGCCGGAGCGGGCCGAAGAGGCCCTGAGGCGCGCCCTGGAACACGATGCGGCGCATGTGGATGCGTACCACTATCTGGGGGAGCTGTACCGCCGCCAGGGGGCCTTCGAACAGGCCGACACGTACTACCGGCGCGCCCTGGCCCTCGACGACGACGATCCCGCCCTGCACAACAACCACGGCGTGCTGCTCTGCTCCCGGGGCGATGCCGAGGCGGCGGCCAGCGCCTTCGAGCGCGCCGCCGCGGATCGTGGGTACGAGCGCCGCGCCCGCGCCCTGGAGAATGCCGGCGACTGCCATCTGGGGGTCGGCGACCCGGCCGTTGCCGCCGACTACTACAAGCGCAGCCTGGCGCTGGACGGCGGCCACGAGGGACCCAGCATCGGTCTGGCGCGGGCGCGATTCATGGCCGGCGATCGGGATGGTGCCGAGGCGGCCCTGAACGATCACATCGCGGCGTGGGGCGAGAGCCCCGCCGCCGAGGAGCTGCGCGCGGCCCTGGCCGAGGCGCGGGAGACAGAGACCGAGGAGACCCCATGAGCAGTGACAAGGGCCAACGCATGGAGCCGTTGCGCGCCGTGCGCGGCATGGGCGATCGCCTGCCGGACGAGACCCCGTGGTGGCAACATCTCGAAGCGGTGGTCCGCCGGGTCGTGGCCGCCTACGGCTATCGCGAGATCCGGCTGCCCATCGTCGAGCCCACCGAGCTGTTCAAGCGCTCCATCGGCGAGGTCACCGACATCGTCGAGAAGGAGATGTACACCTTCACCGACCGCAACGGCGACAGTCTGACCCTGCGTCCGGAGGGCACCGCCGGTTGCGTGCGTGCCGCCATCCAGCACGGGCTGTTGAACCAGGGCGAACAGCGGCTCTGGTACCTGGGGCCGATGTTCCGCCACGAGCGCCCGCAGAAGGGGCGTTACCGCCAGTTCCACCAGGTCGGCGTGGAGGTCTTCGGCATCGCCACCCCCGATCTCGATGCCGAACTCATCCTCATGAGCGCCCGCATGCTCCGGGAGATCGGCCTCGGGGACGCCATCCGGCTGGAGCTCAACACCCTGGGCACCCCGGAGGCGCGGCAGGCCTATCGCGCCGCGCTGACCGACTTCCTGCGCGGTCGCGCCGAGGCGCTGGACGAGGACAGCCGGCGCCGGCTGGAGACCAACCCCCTGCGGATCCTCGACAGCAAATCGCCGGCCACGCAGGCCGTCCTGGAAGAGGCGCCGGCCATGGCCGACTACCTGGACGACGAGTCGCGCGCCGATTTCGCTGCACTGTGTCGCCGTCTGGATGCCGCCGACATCCCCTATACCGTCAACCCGCGGCTGGTACGCGGCCTCGACTACTACACCAAGACCGTCTTCGAATGGATCACCGATGATCTGGGGGCCCAGGGCACGGTCTGTGCCGGGGGCCGCTTCGACGGTCTGGTGGCTCAGCTGGGCGGCAAACCGACCCCGGCGGCCGGGTTCGCCGCCGGGCTTGAACGGCTGGTGTCATTGCTGGAGGATCGGGAGCCGGAACGGGGCGACCGGAGTGTGGTCCATGCCTATGTGGCCGCCCACGGGGAGACCGCCGAGGCGCGCGCCGATGCCCTGGCCGAGTCGCTGCGCGACCGGCTGCCGGGGCTGCGCTTGATCCGCCACTGTGGCGGAGGCAGCCTGAAGGCGCAGATGAAGCGCGCCGATCGCAGTGGCGCGACGGTGGCCCTGATCATCGGCGAGTCGGAGGTGGCCGCCGGCGAGGTCACCTACCGCCCCTTGCGCGGCGGGGGAGAGCAGGAGCGCATCGCCGAGGAGGAGGCCGTCCGCCGCCTCGCCGAACTGACCAATGGCCCGCATACGCCGGATTAAGCGGGTGCGCCGACGGCGCGCCCGCAACAGGAGAGAGCTGTGGAATACGCAACAGAAGAGGAACGCCTCGAGGCCATCCGAGACTGGTGGCGGCGCTGGGGCAAGGTCATCATCGCCGCGATCCTGATCGGGATCCTGGCCATCGTCGGCACCCGCTACTGGATGGAACAGCAGGCCGCCCAGAGCGAGGCGGCCTCGACCCTCTACGGGCGCATGATGCTGATGGCCGAGAGCGACGACTGGGAGGGCGCCGACGATCTGGGGCGCCAGCTGATGGAAGAGTTCGCCGGCACCCCGTACAGCCCGCTGGCCGCGCTGGTCCGGGCGCGTGCCGCCCAGGCGGAGGGTGACCGGGAGGCCGCCCTGAGCCATCTGGAATGGGCCGAACAGCGGGCCGAACCGGCACCGTTGCGCGTCCTGGCCAGCCTGCGCCAGGCGCGCATCCATCTCGACGCGGGCGATGCCGAGCGCGCCCTGACGCTGGCCGAAGAAGCGGCCGAGGCGACACCGGCCTACCGGGCCGGGGCACGTGAGGTGGCCGGGGATGCCCTGCATGCCCTCGGGCGCCACCAGGAGGCCCTGACGGCCTACCGCGAGGCCCGTGAGTTCGGCGGCTCGCCGACCCTGCCCATGAAGATCGACGACCTGAGCGCCCGGGTCGACGGAGACGCGGACTGATGCGTGCAACCACCCTGGCCCTGCGCAGCGGGGCGTTGATCCTGGCGGCGGCGCTGTTCATGGCCGGCTGCGGCGGCGATGCGAATCTCCGCGAACCGGCGCCGGTGCCCGATGTGGAGGACCCGCAGTTCCGGGTGCAGTCGGTCTGGTCCCATCGCGTGGGCCGGGGGAGCGAGGGCGACTATCTG
>CAZGJO010000171.1:0-4599 GCA_964525685.1 uncultured Ectothiorhodospiraceae bacterium
CAATGGGACCCAGGTGAAGGTGATGGCGTGGTACGACAACGAGATCGGCTACGTCAATCGGATGATGGAGCTGGCCCGCCGGGTGGCGCGGTCCGGCTGACGCGGGCCGGCTGACGGGGGTTCCATGGCGGACGAGTCGAAGGGCGTTGATGGTGGCGGCAAGGCCGGGGAGGCGCGCCTCGGTCTGCGCCCCTATGCCCTGATTACCGCCAACTACTGGGGCTTCACCATCACCGACGGCGCCATCCGCATGCTGGTGGTGCTCTACTTTCATGAACTTGGCTTCTCGCCGCTGGCCATCGCCCTGCTGTTCCTGTTCTACGAGATCTTCGGGGTGATCACCAATCTCGTCGGTGGCTGGCTGGCCGCACGGCTGGGGCTCAACACCACCCTGATCGCCGGAACCGGGTTGCAAGTGGTCGCCCTGCTGCTGCTGACCGTGCCCGACGCCTGGCTCGGCGTGGCCTATGTGATGTTCGCCCAGGCGCTGTCGGGGATCGCCAAGGACCTCAACAAGATGAGCGCCAAGGCGGGGGTGCGGATGGTGGTCGGCGCCGGCGATGACAGCCGGCTGTTTCGCTGGGTGGCGCTGCTCACCGGCTCCAAGAACGCCCTCAAGGGGCTCGGCTTCTTTGTCGGCGGGGCGCTGCTGTTCGCCGTCGGCTTCCGCGGGGCGCTGTTGATCCTCGCCGGCGGCCTGCTGCTCACCGGGCTGCTGGCGCTGTCCGGGCTGCCGAAGGGGCTGGGGCGCATCGGCGCCAGGGCGAAGTTCAGCCAGATGTTCGCCAACACCCCGGCGATCAACTGGCTGGCGGCGGCGCGACTGTTCCTGTTCGGGGCGCGGGATGTCTGGTTCGTGGTCGGCCTGCCGGTCTTCCTCGCCGCCGTGCTCGACTGGAATCACCTGCAGGTGGGTGGCTTCCTCGCCCTCTGGGTGATCGGCTACGGCATCGTCCAGGCCAGCGTGCCGCGCCTGCTGCGCTCCGGCGGTGCGGTGGGCGAGCCCGACGGTGCCAGTGCTCGGCGCTGGGCCCTGCTGCTGGCGCTGCTGCCGGCGGCCATCGCCATCGGGCTGGTGGCGGGGTTTGAACCGGCCTGGGTGCTGATCATCGGTCTGGCGCTGTTCGGCGTGGTCTTCGCCATCAACTCGGCGGTCCACTCCTACCTCATCCTCGCCTATGCCGACGGCGACAAGGTCGCCATGAACGTCGGCTTCTACTACATGGCCAATGCGGGCGGCCGACTGCTGGGGACGGTGCTGTCCGGGTGGGTCTATCAGTCCCAGGGGCTGGTGGGCTGCCTGATCGTCTCCACCATCTTCGTCCTGCTGGCCGCGTTGCTGGCCATCAAGCTGCCGCGCCGCGCCGCGCCGGCTTTGTGAGCGGCGTGAAAGGACGAGGTTCAGGCAGCATGGCCGGGGCGGATCCCCAAGTCGACGCCGAAGGCGTTCAGGATGAGGCGTAGAGTGGTCAGTCGTGGGTTGCCGTTTTCCGAGAGGGTACGGTAGAGGCTCTCTCTGGATAGCCCCGTCCGCCGGGCGAGTTCGGTCATGCCGCCCACCGCTTCGACGGCGTGACGCAGTGCCATCAGCAGAACCCGGTTGTCGCCGTCCTCCAGCGCCACATCAAGGTACTCGGCGATGTCTTCCGGTGTCTGCAGTCGTTCCGTCGGATCGTAGGGAACCGAGCGCTGTTCATTGGCCACGGTAGTCGCTCCAGTATTGCCTCGCCAGTGCGATGTCTCGTTGCTGTGATCCCTTGTCTCCTCCGCACAGGAGGATGACGACGGTATCACCATCCCATCCGTAGTAGACGCGATAGCCCGGCCCCTCGGGGATGCGCAGTTCGTGCAGACCTCCGCCGAGTGCCTTGGCGTCGCCCGTCATACCGAGCATCAGCCGCTCCACGCGTATCTGGATACGCTTGGCGCCCCGGTTGTCCTTGAGCCGATCGAGCCATCGGTCGAACGGCACTCGTCCCTGAGGGTCGCGGTATTTCCTTATCTCGACCATGCCGAGAATGTAGCTTATAGGCTACGCATCTTCAAGGGTGGCCAGGTGCTGCTGGAGCCCGGCGCTGCGGATGACGCGGGCGGTGAGCCCGGCGGCGAGCACGCCGTGGCCGGGGTCGAGGAGGGTAAAGTGGCTGCGCGCCCGGGTGATGGCGGTGTAGATGAGCTCGCGGGTGAGGATCGGGTTGGGGCGGTCGGGCAGCAGCAGGGCGGCGTGGTCGAATTCGGAGCCCTGGGCCTTGTGCACGGTCATGGCGAAGACCGTCTCGACGTGGTCGAGCCGCGCCGGCAGGACCCAGCGCACCGTCGCCCCGCCGTCGACGGCCGGGAAGGCGACCCGCAGGGTGGTGCGGCGCGGATCGTCGGCCTCGGGCAGCGGCAGGGCGATGCCGATGTCGCCGTTGATCAGGCCCAGGGCGTAGTCGTTGCGGGTGACGATCACCGGCCGACCCGGATACCACGCCGCCCCGGGCTGGATCAGCCCGGCGTCCGCCAGTCCGGCGGCGATCCGCCGATTCAGCCCTTCGATCCCCCATGGGCCGCGCCGCAGGGCGGCCAGCAGCTGGAAGCGCCCCTGTTCGGCGAGGACACACCGCGCCCAGTGGTCGTGCTCTGCCGCCGGGGCGGTGGCGGCGGGGCGGGCGGCGACCGCTTCCAGATAGGGGCGGTAGCCGGCCACCGCCAGCGCCTCCAGGGCGGTGTCGCCGGGGCCGCGCAGCGGCTGGTGGCTCAGGTCGGTGAACCGGCCGGCGCTCAGCAGCGCCTCGGCGGCGGCACCGTCTCCGGTGTTGGCGGCGGTGGCCAGACGGCCGATGCCGCTGTCGGCGTCGAAGCGGTGGCTGTGGCGCAGCATAACCACGTGCTGGTCCAGCGCGCTGCCGGCGGCATCGCGCAGCGCCTCGGGGACGTGCTCGCCGCTGACCGACTCCAGCCAGTCGGCGGTGGCCGGGGTGTAGTGGCCGCCCTCGGCGCGCTGGCAGAGCTCGCCGAGCACCGCGCCGGCCTCCACCGAGGCGAGCTGGTCGCGGTCGCCGAGCAGGATCAGGCGGGCGCGCGGCGGCAGCGCGGCCAGGGTCGCCGCCATCAACTCGACATCGATCATCGACGCCTCGTCGACCACCAGCACATCCAGCGGCAGCGGGTTGTCGCCGTCGTGGCGGAAGCGGCGTGACCCGGGGCGGACCCCGAGCAGCCGGTGGAGGGTGGTGACCTCGGTGGGGATGGTGGCGCGCAGCGCCTCGTCGGGCAGCGGCAGGCCGTGGACGGCGCCGGCCACCGAGGCGTTGAGGCGGGCAGCGGCCTTGCCGGTGGGGGCGGCCATGCGGATGCGCAGCGGGCGCTGTTCGCTGTCGCGGCGCAGGCCCTGGAGCAGGGCGAGCAGGCGCACCACGGTGGTGGTCTTGCCGGTGCCGGGGCCGCCGGTGATCACCGAAAAGCCGCTGCCGGCGGCCACGGCGCAGGCGAGCCGCTGCCAGGTCTCGGCGGGGTTCGGCGCACCGAACAGGGTGTCGAGCCAACGGCGCAGCGCGTCCGGCGTCAGTTCCTCCCGCCAGTGGGCGACCCGCGCCATGCGTCGCTCCAGGGTGGCGGCGATGCGCCGTTCGCTCTGCCAGTAGCGGCGCAGATAGAGGCGGTGGCCGTCGAGGACCAACGGCGGCTGGCCGTCGGCCCCGGGGGTGGCCGCGACCGGCGCGCCGATCACGTCGCCGTCGGCGCCCAGGGTCGCGATCAGGCCGGCGCGGTCGAGGCCGGCGAGGCACTGGGCCGGGCGCGGCAGCGGCTGCTCGGCGCTGTCGGTCGGTGTGGCAGCGCGGCCATCCTCCGGCGGCAGCGACAGGCTGCGGTCGGGGTCGGCGAGCAGGGCGTCGAGGTCGAGACAGACATGGCCGCGCCCGGCCTGATGGCTGGCCAGTGCGGCGCAGAGCAGGGTCGCCGGGGCGGTGGCCGGCGCCTGTTCATGGAGGAAGGCGACCAGGGCGTGGTCCAGCGGCCGCAGCCAGTCGTGGTCGCGCCAGCGGCCCAGCAGGGCCAGGGTCGCCGCCGCGCTGTCCAGGGGGTGGCCGGCGGCGCTCATGGTGTGACTCCTTCAGTGTCGCTGCCGGCGGGGCGGTCGGGGCCGTCGCGCAGGGCGGCGTCCAGGGTCTCGATCAGCGTGCGCGGCGGCCGTTCGCAGTGCAGCCCCTGGCCCTCGGCGTCGAGGCCGCGCAGGAACAGGGTGACCGGGCCGCCCATGTGGCGGTCGTAGTCGTAGTCGGGCAGGCGCGCCTTGAGCTGGCGATGCAGGGCCACGGTGTAGAGCACCCCCTGGAGGTCGTAGCGGTGGTCGAGCAGCGCCGCGCGCACCGCCGCCGGGGTGTAGTCGGCGGCCCCCTCACCGAGGCGGTTGGACTTGTAGTCGGCGACGTAATAGCGCCCGTCGTGCTCGAAGGCGAGGTCGATGAAGCCCTTGAGCAGGCCGTTGAGCATCTTCCGACCCATGGCGGGGCGCGGGGCGCCGTCGAGGGTCGCCGCGCTCACAGCGCCATCGATGCGCCGGGCGTCGACCCAGTGGGTCTCGAGCCAGAACTCCAGCTCCGGCTGGTAGCTGGA
>CAZGJO010000172.1:0-4560 GCA_964525685.1 uncultured Ectothiorhodospiraceae bacterium
AAGGGGCCGGCCTTCCATGAACCGCTGCTGGTGACCCACCGCGGGCTCAGCGGCCCGGCCATGCTCCAGGTCTCCAGCTACTGGCAACCCGGCGAGGCCATCACCCTCGACATGCTGCCGGACGAGGCGGTGCGCGAGGCCCTCGCGGCGACCCGCAAGGCCTCGCCCCGGACCACCCCGGCCCGCTTCCTCGGCCGCCACTGGCCGAAACGCTTCGCCGAGGCCTTCGCCGCCCTCCACGGCTGGTCGGGGCCGCTGCAGGGCTTCAGCAACAGCGATCTCGACGCCATGGCCGCGACCCTGAGAGAGTGGTCGCTCACCCCCGCCGGCACCGAGGGCTACCGTACCGCCGAGGTCACCCTGGGCGGCGTCGACACCCGCGCCCTGTCATCGAAGACCATGGCGGTGCAGGAGCGGCCCGACCTCTTCTTCATCGGCGAGGTGGTCGACGTGACCGGCCATCTGGGCGGCCACAACTTCCAGTGGGCCTGGGCCTCCGGCGTCGCCGCCGGCCAGCACGCCTGACACCGGCCCGGCGGGAAAAGGGGACTGTCCCCTTTTCCCTCAGCTCAGGATTTCACCCCGATAGTTCTCGACGCCCGGGTCGTTCTTCACGTTCTTCAGCTTCGGGGTGTTGAGCTTGTCGATGGTGACGGTGTCCCGGTCGCGCAGATAGGTGGCGACCACGTCCCAGATCGGCTCGCCCGGAGACGGCTGGTTCACGGTGGCCCAGCCGGCGACCTTGTACTTCTTCGAGGCCTCCAGCTTGTCACCGTTGTCCAGCGTCAGCTCGCTGATGCGCTTGCCGATGGTGGCGCGCGGGTCGATGGTGTAGTCGAGACCGCCGACGCGCACCATGTCGCCCCCCTGCTGGCGGTAGGGATCCTCGTGGAAGAGGTTGTCCGCGACGTCCTCCAGCACGTTCTTGATCTGCTCGCCGGTCATCTCCTCGACGTAGGTCTCCGGATAGGTCAGGCCGGTCTGATCCATCACGTGCTCCATGGTGATGGGCTGGCCCGGCAGCACCGAGGTGCCCCAGCGGAAGCCCGGGGAGAGGCTGATCTGGGCGTCCCCCACCTCCCGCTGGGCATCGCAGATCACCTGGTCGAAGGTGCCGTTGAAGTTCCCGCGCCGGTAGAGCACCTCGTCCGGCACCGCCAGCTCCTCGTTGAGACGGTCCAGGTAGGGGGCGCGCACATCGGCGATGTACGCCGCCATCTCCTGGTCCGGCTCGATGAAGTTGGAGAAGATCGGCACCAGGTTGTAGCGGAAATCGCGCACGCCCCGGTCGCCGATGTCCAGGTCCATCACCGCCAGGAACTTGCCGTTGGAGCCGGCGTTGCTGACGATGGTCTGGCCGCCGGGGTTGTCCACCACGTGCGGCCGGTACATGGCGTCGTGGGTGTGGCCGCCGAAGATGACGTCGATGCCGGTAACCTGCTGACCCATCTTGATGTCGACGTCGGCGCCGTTGTGGGAGATGACCACCACCGCGTCCGGGTTCTCCGTCTCGCGGATCCGGTTCACCAGCTGCTGCATCTCGCGCTCGCGGATGCCGAAGCTCCAGTCGGGGATGAAGCGCTGCGGGTTGGCGATGGGGGTGTACGGGAAGGCCTGGCCGATGACCGCCACCCGCTTGCCGCCCATGTCCTTCATGGTATAGGGCTTGAACACCCGGCCGGACTGCTCGTCATGCACCTCGGCGCCATCGAAGATGGCGTCCATGCTGGCAAAGACGTTCTGGGCCACGAAATCGCCGTTGAAGTTGCGCACGTGTTCCAGAACTTCTTCGTCGCGGTAGGTGAACTCCCAGTGGCCGGTCATCACGTCGACACCGAGCAGGTTGATGGCGTCGACCATGTCCTTGCCGCGGGTCCAGTAGGCGGTGCCGGAGCCCTGCCAGGTATCGCCGCCGTCCAGCAGCAGGGTGTTGTCCTCGCCGCGCTCGGCGCGGATCTTCTTCACCAGGGTGCGCAGGTGGGCATACCCGCCGACCTTGCCGTACTCCTCGGCGGCCTCGACGAAGTTCAGGTAGGTGAAGGCGTGCTCCTCGGCCCCCCCCGAGGCGATGCCGTAGTACTTGAGAAAGTTCGAACCGACGATGTGCGGCGGCCGGCCCTTGGCCTCGCCGATGCCGAGGTTGATGCTCGGCTCGCGGAAGTAGATCGGATTGAGCTGGGCGTGGCTGTCGGTCATGTGCATGAAGGTGGCGTTGCCGAACTTCGGCAGGTCGTAGAGCTGCTCCGGGCTCCGGGCCACCTGACGGCCGTTGCTGCACCCCCCCACGATGCCGGCGGCCCCGACCGCGCCCATCATCTGCAGGAATTCACGACGGTTGAAATGCATGCAGGCTCCTCCACCTTCTCTCGTCATGGCGAGCGGCTCACCGCCGCGCCTCACTGAAAAACCGAGTAGAAACCCGGGTCATCGGGCACTCTAGCGCCCACCACGGCGAACGACAAGCGCGCGCATGGTCAAATTCTTGATGCAGGCATAAAATGAACTGGAACCCGGACGACGACCCCGCCATGAACCCGTACCCCTGGCTCCGCCCCCTGCTCTTCGCCCTGCCGCCGGAGGCCGCCCACCGGCTCTCCCTGAACGGGCTCGAACTCGCCTGGCGGGCCGGCCTGCTGCGCCCGCGCCCGGTGGCCGCACCGGTGGACTGTCTCGGCCTCACCTTCCCCAACGCGGTGGGTCTGGCCGCCGGGCTCGACAAGAACGGTGACCACGTCAACGCCCTCGGTGCCCTCGGCTTCGGCTTCGTCGAGGTGGGCACCGTCACCCCGCGTCCGCAGCCCGGCAACCCGGCACCGCGCCTCTTCCGACTGCCGGAGGCCGAGGCGCTGATCAATCGCTTCGGCTTCAACAACAAGGGCGTGGACCACCTGGTCCGGCAACTGGAGGGCCGCCGCTACACCGGGGTCGTCGGGGTGAACATCGGCAAGAACGCCGATACCCCGGCGGAAGAGGCAGTGGCCGACTACCGCCACGGCCTGGAGCGCGTCCACCCGGTGGCCGACTACATCACCGTGAACATCTCCTCGCCGAACACCCGGGGGCTGCGGGATCTCCAGGGGGCGGAGCCGCTGCGCCGGCTGCTCGGCGAGCTGCGCGAGCGCGCCACGGCACTGGATCGGGGGAAACGGCGGGTGCCACTGCTGGTCAAGATCGCCCCCGACCTCGACCATGCCGGGATCGCGACGGTGGCCGAGGTGGTCCGGGAGACCGGTATCGACGGTGTCATCGCCACCAACACCACCATCGAGCGGGACGCCACCCGCCACCTGCACCACGGCGAGGAGACCGGCGGCCTTTCCGGTCGGCCGGTGGCCGCCCTGGCCCGTGACGCACTGCAACTGCTGGTGGCGGAACTGGACGGAGCCGCGCCGGTGATCGCCGCCGGCGGCATCTTCAGCGGCGAGGACGCCGAGGCGCGCATGGCGGCCGGGGCCGCGCTGGTGCAGATCTACACCGGCCTCATCTACCGGGGGCCGGCCCTGATCGGCGAGATCGCCCAGGCCCTGGCGGCCCGGAGCGAAGCGGCGCGCGCCTGACGCCGACCTCCCGGAGGGCCGACGTCCGCCGCGGGGCTAGATCTCGAGGAAGTGGAGGATGGCGTCCAGACCGCTGTGGTTGAGCACCACGTCGCACTGCGCCTGGACCTTCGGTTTGGCGCGATAGGCCACGCCGATACCGGCCTGTTCCAGCATCAGCAGGTCATTGGCGCCATCCCCGGCGGCGATGGCCTGATCCGGCGTGATCCCCAGCTTCCGGCAGAGCCCCTGCAGGAAGTCCCGCTTCTTCTCCGCCCCGACAATGGTGCCGAGCACGCGGCCGCTGAGGCGCCCGTCATCGATCTCCAGCACATTGGCCTCGGCATAATTGATGCCGAAATCGCGCTGCAGCCGATCGGTGAAGTAGGTGAAGCCCCCGGAGACCACCGCCGTGGGGATATCGCGCTCATCGCACCCCGCCAGCAGCGCCTCGACCCCCGGGTTGAGGCGCAGCCGCTCCGCGTAGACCTGCTCCAGGGCGCTCTCGTCGAGGCCGGTCAGCGCCTGGACCCGCTGGGTCAGCGACTCCTCGAAACCGATCTCGCCGCGCATGGCCGCCTCGGTGACCCGGGCCACCTCCGCCTTGCGCCCGGCGAAGTCGGCGACCTCGTCGATGCACTCGATGCTGATGAGGGTCGAATCCATGTCGGAGATGAACAGACCCACCGCCGCCGGGTCGAACCCCTCGGGCACCGGGTTGATGTCGAAGGGGTATTCCTCGCGCAGGGCTGCCAGCTCCGCCGCGTCGGGCCGCTTCTCCACGGCCATGCGCCAATGCCCCTCGCGCTGGCTCAGCGGCCCGCCGAGGCGCTGCTGCAGCGCCTCCTGCTGGACGGAGGTCATCTCGGTGGTATGGAACAGCATCAGCGGCATGGCTCGATCCCCGGTGCGGAAAGGGGGCGTATTCTACCGGGCACCCCCGGCCACGAAAAGGCGCCCTTGGCGACACGGGCGCGCCATGCAACACTTACGGCGGTGTCGGGCCGCGGGCCGTTCGGTCGCC
>CAZGJO010000173.1:0-4559 GCA_964525685.1 uncultured Ectothiorhodospiraceae bacterium
AGCGCGCGGACCATACGAGCTTCTCGACCTCCTCCTCGATCGAGGAGGAGACCGCCGAGTTGCCGATGTTGGTGTTGACCTTCACGCGGAAGTTGCGGCCGATGATCATCGGCTCCAGCTCCGGGTGGTTGATGTTGGCCGGGATGATGGCGCGCCCGGCGGCGACCTCGTCGCGGACGAACTCGGGGGTCACCTCCTCGGGCAGATGGGCGCCGAAGGCCTCGCCGGGGTGGCGGCGCAGCAGCCGAGTGTAGCGCGGGTCGGCGCGCAGCTCCGCCAGCCGGGCGTTCTCGCGGATGGCGATGAACTCCATCTCCGGGGTGATGATGCCCTGGCGGGCGTAGTGCATCTGGGTCACGGTGCGACCGGCCCTGGCGCGGCGCGGCGGGCGGATGTGCTCGAAGCGCAGCGCCGCCAGCTCGGGATCGTTCTTGCGGGCGCGGCCGTACTCGGAGCTCTCCTCGGCCAGCTGCTCGGTGTCGTCGCGCTCGGCAATCCAGTCGCCGCGCAGCGGCGCCAGGCCGCGGCGCAGGTCGATGGTCGCCTCGGGATCGGTGTAGGGACCGGAGGTGTCGTAGACCGGCAGCGGCGGGTTGGCCTCGAAGCCGCTGTCGGTGCGGGTCTCGGTCTGGGCGATCTCGCGCATGCCGACGCGGATGTCGGGGCGCGAGCCGGCGACGTGGATCTTGCGCGAGTTGGGGAACGGCCGGGTGACGTCGGCCGACAGGCGGCCGGCGGCATCGATGACGGATTCGGGCTTGGCACTCATGGGGTTCACCTGCACGGTTCGGGTCAGCCGGGCTGACGGGGAACCGGAAGGCGGCGGAGGCGGGTACGGCGGGGCCGGGCCAGCTTCCCTCCGCCGGTCGTGGCCGCGCGGGCCCCTTCCGGTTCAGGTTCAAAGGGTCTGTCTCAGTCCCCGACGGGGACACCCCTAGCTGTTCATCCACGATGGTAGCACAGTGCGCCACGGGGCGTCTGCGGGGACTTGCCCGCATCGACGAAGTGCAGTACGGTTGCCGGTTCGAAAGACCGCCCGTAGCCGCGAGGTGACACCATGACCGAAGTGGATCTGGCCAAGGCCCGCCACAACATGATCGAGCAGCAGATCCGGACCTGGGAGGTCCTCGATCAGGACGTCCTCGACCTGCTCGATTCGCTCCCCCGGGATCGCTTCGTTCCGGCCGAATACCGCAATGTCGCCTACAGCGACATGCAGATCCCGCTGGGCCGCGACCAGGTCATGATGCCCCCGCGCGTGGAGGCGCGCATGCTCCAAGCGCTGGACGTGCAGCCCCACGAGAAGGTCCTGGAGGTGGGAACCGGCAGCGGCTATGTCACCGCCCTGCTGGCGCGGCTGGCCCGCCACGTCCACTCCGTGGAGTACATCCCGGAATTCAAGCTGGAGGCCGCACGGCGGCTGGCCGACCACGGCTTCGACAACGTCACCCTCGAGGTCGGTGACGCCGCCCAGGGCTGGGAGCGCCACGCGCCCTACGACGTCATCGCCGTCACCGGCTCGCTGCCGGTACTGCCGGCAGCGTTCCGCGAGCAGCTCGCCGTCGGCGGTCGCCTGTTCGCCATCGTCGGCGACGATCCGGTCATGGAGGCGGAGGTCATCACCCGCCTCGACGCCGACAACTTCGTTTCCGAGGGGCTGTTCGAGACCAGCCTGCTGCCGTTGATCAACGCCCCGCAGCCGGAACGGTTCACCTTCTGAGCGATGCGCCAGTTCACCCCGAGTGAACTCGACGCCCACCTCCGAAGCGGCGGCGAACCAGTGCTGCTGGATGTTCGGGAACCCTGGGAATACGAGCTGGCCCGGCTGCCCGGCGCACACCTGCTGCCCATGGGCGAGATCATGAACCGCATGGCGGAGCTCGATCCCGCCGCCGAGACCGTGGTCATCTGCCACCACGGGGTACGCAGCCGCCAGGTGGGCCATCTGCTGGAGAGCCGCGGCTTCACCAACATCATCAACCTGCGTGGCGGTGTCGACGCCTGGGCCAACGAGGTCGACGGCGGGATGCCGCGCTACTGAGGCAAGCATGACCACGACGCCACTCCTCTGCCGGGCCGATGCCAGCCAGATGGTCTTCGTTGACCTCCAGGGGCGGCTGGCCGCCGCCATGGAACCCGACGACCGTCGGCAGGTCCTGGAGCGCGCGGGACAGCTGGCCCGCGCCGCCGAGCTGCTCGCCATCCCCCGGCTGGTCACCCGGCAGTACCCCGAGGGGCTCGGGGACACCGATGCCGAGCTGGCCCCCGCCCTGGAGGGGGCCACGGTCATCGACAAGACCCGCTTCTCCTGCTGTGGCCAGGCCGCCTTCGACACCCCGCTGGCCGAGGCCGGCCGGCCGCAGATCATCCTGGCCGGCATGGAGGCGCATGTCTGCGTGACCCAGACCGCCCTGGAGCTCCACGACGCCGGCTACACCGTCTTCGTTGCCGCCGACGCCACCTGCTCCCGCGACCCGCGCAACCGCGATCGCGGCCTCGATCGCCTCGCCCGGGCCGGTATCCAGGTCACGGTCACCGAGTCGATCCTGTTCGAGTGGCTGCGTGACGCCGACCACGAACACTTCAAGACCATCAGCCGGTGGCTGCGCTAATGGCCGACCCCGAACCCGACAAGTCCCGCAAGAAGAAGAAAAGGAAGAAAAAGAAGGCCCGGCGACCGGACAATCCGGGACACCCGGTCTACTGGCCCACGCATGCCGGCCTCGGCCTGCTGCGCCTGCTCGCCGCCCTGCCCGTCCCGGTCCAGGGGGCACTGGCCGATGGCCTGGGCACCCTGCTCTGGGCGAGCATACCGGGGCGGCGCCAGGTGGTGCGCACCAACCTCGAACTGGCCTTCCCCGAGTACAGCGATCGCGAGCGCCGACGTGTGGAACGCGGCGCCTTTCGGGCCTCGGCCCGCGCCCTGTTCGAGGGCGGGGTCTCCTGGTACGCGCCGGAATCGAAGATCGCCGATCGATACACCATCGCCGGCCTGGAGAACCTGGAGCGGGCACGCGCCGAAGGCAAGGGCGTGATCCTCCTGGGCGGCCACTACACCACCCTGGAGATCAGCGGCCGCCTGCTGGCCCGCCATGTCCCCGATTTCTATCCCATCTACAAGAAGGCCAAGAACCCCGTCTTCAACGCTGCCATGGTGGCCGGGCGGCGGAGCCGCTTCCCCGACGTCCTCATCAATGACGACATGCGCGCCATCCTCCGGGTCCTGCGCAAGGGGAACCTGGTCTGGTACGCCCCCGACCAGGACTTCGGCCGCAAGGGTTCGGTCTTTGCCCCGTTCATGGGGGTCCAGGCAAGCACCCTGACCATGACCGCGCGGCTGGCCAGGGTCTCCGGCGCCCCGGTGGTTCCCCTCTACTCCGAGCGCCGCCCCGGCAATCGCTGGCACCTGGAGCTGGGCGAGCCGCTTGAAGGCTTCCCCAGTGGCGACGACGAGGCCGACGCTCGCCAGGTCAACGCGGCCATCGAGCACCAGGTCCGCCGTACGCCGGACCAGTACCTGTGGCTGCACCACCGCTACAAGACCCGCCCCGATCCGAACGCCCCCTCGGTATACAAGGACGCAAAAAAATAGCGCGACCCCGGAAGGATCGCGCCAGAAACCACCAAAAAGGAGGATGGAGGAGTCGAATTCAGCTGCGCCAAATTCGATTAGTATTCTCTAATAATCTGAACCAGCTGTCAAGACCGAGTCTTGATTGGCCAGTATTTTACTCTACTTCTCGCCCTCTGCCCCCGTCGGATTCCCCCTCAACCGGAACCGCAGGCCCGCGCGGCATCCCGTACCACCGTCTCGCGCAGCCGGTTCATCCGCCCGTGGAAGAAGTGGTCGGCATCCGCCATCCAGCGGTAGTGGGGCCTCCCCGGAAGGCCGGCGACCCATTCGGAAACGGCCAGCGGCGAGACCACGTCGTCGCGCCCGCCCTGGACCACCGACAACGGCGCCACCGGCGGCGCCAGTTCGGTAAAGTCGAAAAGGTCCACCGGCGGGGCGACCAGCAGCAGCCGCTCCGGCTGCAGCTCCGCCTGGGCCCGCATGGCGACGTAGGCCCCGAAGGAGAAACCCGCCAGCCACAACGGGGCTCCGGGGTGGAGGGCACGCGCCCACCCGGCCACCGCCGCGAGATCCAGCGCCTCGCCCTGGCCACCGTCGTACCGACCGGCACTCTCCCCCACCCCGCGGAAGTTGAAACGCACCGTGGCCAGCCCGGCGCTGGCCAGGGCCACGGCGAGCATGGCCACCACCTTGTTGTGCATAGTGCCGGCATGGCGCGGATGGGGATGGGAGACCACCGCCACCGGTGCCCCGTCGGGGGCGCCCGACTCGGGATAGTGGGTCATGGCCTCCAGGGGACCGGCCGGCCCCGCGATGGCCAGCGTCTCCCCCAGTGGTGGGGCCTCATGGAGGCCGTCGTAGAGATGGAAGGCGCGCTGGTGGGCGCGCTCGATATCGTCGGTCATGAGGGCAGGCGCAGACGCGCGACTATCCGACCGTTGCAGAGGTGTGCGTCGATGATGGCGTCGACATCCTCCTCGTCGAC
>CAZGJO010000174.1:0-4467 GCA_964525685.1 uncultured Ectothiorhodospiraceae bacterium
GGCTCATGTTGGCCAGGAACTCGCTCTTGGCGCGGCTCGCCTGCTCCGCCTGCTCTCGCGCCCGCTCCGCCTGTTCGCGGGCCTGTTCGGATTCCTGCTGGGCCTGCTTGGTCTCGGTGAGGTCGTCGTAGACCGCGACCACCTCACCGGAGGAGAGGCGGAAGATCCGGTTCTCGCGCCAGCCGGTGATGCGATCGTCGCTGTACTGGGAGGCCGGCATCTGTTCCGGCTTCCCGGTCCGGGCCACTCTCTGGAGGGCCTGCAACAGCCCCATCTCGCGGATGCCGGGGAAGCACTCGGTGAGCCGATGGCCAATGACCGCATCGCGATCGGTGTGGTCCATCTGCGCCGCCGCCGGGTTGTAGTCGACGAACTCGAAGTCCTCGCCGTCGTCCACCGGGCGGTAGACCGCCACCCCGCTGCCGGTCTGTTCGAAGATGCCGCCAAAGCGCTCCTTGGCCTCGAGCAGGGCGTCCTCGGTGGCCTTCTGGTCCGAGATGTCCTGGATGATCGACCAGATCACCTCGCGCCCCTCCGGCGTCGTGGTCCTGAAGCCGTGGAGCAGGACCGGATAGCGCGAGCCGTCCTTGCGGATGTATTCCTTCTGGAAGGGACCGTAGCGGCCGGTGCGCTGCATCGACTCGAGCTGGGCCTGCTCCTGCGGCATGTACTCTTCCGGGGTGACCTCGAAGTAGCTCAGCCGCTGGAACTCCTCCCGGGTGTAACCGGTGGGCTCGATGACGGCGGCATTGAAGTCGAGGAATTCGCCGGTGGTGAAGTCGTTCATGGCGATGCCGACGGGCGAGAGCTCGAACAGGCCACGGAACTTGGCCTCCTCGGCGGCGAGCTGCTGGCGGTTGGTCTCCTCCTCGGTGATGTCGCGGTTGACGCCGACGACCCGCATGGCCCGGCCGGCGTGATCCCGGATGACCTGGGCCTGACCGTGGAGGGTGCGGATCGCCCCGTCATCGGCACGGCGAATGGTGATCCGGATGTCGAATGGTGCGTCGGATTCAACGGCGGCCTGGAAGGCGGCCACGGCTGTCTCCCGGGAATCCGGGGTCAGTGCCTCGGCCCAGTCCTCGAAGGCATTCCCGAAATCGGCGGGTTTGATGCCGTAGAGGCGGAACATGCCGTCGTCCCATTCCAAGTGACCGCTGGCCATGTCGTAGTCCCAGATGCCGAGCCCGGCCGACTCGGTGGCCAGGGCGAGGCGCTCGCGGTTGCGTTCCAGTGCGCGGCTGGCCGCCATTTCCGACGTGATGTCGCGGAACACGGCGAGGAAGAGGGTCTGGCTCTCCAGGGACAGCAGGACCACCGAGACACGCACGTCGATGACACTGCCATCCTTGCAGCGGTGCCGGGTCTCGAAATCGTCCTGACCCTGTTCGAGGATGGTGCGGATGTGCGCCCCGACCTCCTCCGGTGTCTCCAGCGCCTCGTAATCCGGGATGCGCAGCTGGCCGAACTCCTCGGCGGTATACCCGAGCTGTTCGTGGGCCACCCGGTTGAACTGCACCGGCAGCCCGCTCTCCGGATCAATGAGAACGGTGGCGTCGGGATAGAGCTCGAACAGGGTGCGGAAGCGGTTCTCCTGCTCCTCGAGCTGTTCCCTGGCCTGGTGCTCTTTGGTGCGATCCTGGATGTAGCCGCGGATCAGTCGGGGCTGCCCCTCGTCATCGTACTCCGGCGCGGTGTAGTCATAGAACCAGCGGTACTCACCGGAGCGGGTGCGCAGGCGGTAGTGCTGTTCGAAGCCGATCTCGCCCTGGGCGAGGTGGGCGGTGACCTCGTCGCCGAGCCATGCCAAGTCATCGGGGTGGACGAGGTCGGCGAAGTGGAAGTCGGGTGCGAGGACTTCGTCGGCACTGTAACCGAGGACCTGCTCGACGTTCGGTGAGACATAGTGCACCGGCCAGCCCGGTTCGGGGTGCCAGACGAAGACCACCACAGGCCCGCCGGTGAAGAATTCGTGCTCCCGGCGACGGCCCTGCTCGGCGCTCTGCTCTTCGGTGACGTCGTGGAACAGCAGGATGGCGGAGCCGTCTTCGGCGAGCTGCTTGGTGCGGATGTCCATGATCCGCTGGGTGCCATCGCCACGCAACAGCACCTCGCGTCCGCGATACGCGGTCCCGGCCTGCAGTGCTTGGTGTATCCGGCAATCGGCGAGCGCGATCGGCTGTTCGCTGTGGCGGCAGTCGTAGCGGCCCGATTCCAGCGATTCGCGGGCGCATTTGAAGAGCTGGAAGACCGGCTGCCCAAGGAGCCGAGACGGCTCACTACCCAGCATGTCGGCGGCGACCTTGTTCGCGTGGGTGATGGTGCCGTCGACATCAACGGCCAGCAGGCCGCCGGGGACCTCCTCGGTGAGGGACTCCAGCTGACGGTTTTTCTCCCGCAGCTCGTCGTTGAGGCTGTCGAGTTCGGCCTTGTGGTCCTTGAGCAGGGTGAACCACTGGTTGTAATAGAGGTTGACCAACTCCTTCTGGCTGACGACCCCGGTGAGCCGGCCCGTGTCGTCGACCACCACCACGCGTTTGATGTGCCGTTCACGGCAGAACTCCAGCGCCTCGGAGATGCTGGCCCCCTCGCCGAGGGTCAGGGCGGGGTGGGTCATGCACTGCTTCACCGGGGAGGCCAGGTCGGTCCGGACGTCCAGCAGCTTGACGATGTCGCGCTGGGTCAGGAGCCCGGTCGGTCGGTCGTCGTCAACGATGATGGCAGCATCGTGATCATGCTCCGCCATGTGGTTCATGGCGTCACGCAGCAGTACTTCCGGTCCCAGTTTCAGGGCGTGGACGCTGCGTAGCAGCTCCCCTAGGCTCTGGCTCTGGGCCAGAACTTGCGGGTCGAGGCTACCGGCCAGATCGCTGTAGCTCACGATGCCACGGAGTTCGCCGGCCGGGTCTTCCAGGCAGATATGCTCACTGTGGTTGCGGATCGCCTTAAGGCCGTCGAGCACCGAGGTGTCGGGTGCCAGGGTGGTGGCCCATGGCAGGTCCAGCTCACCCAGCGGGGTCTGGAAGTCGTGTCCCCGGGACTCCAGGGCCAGCAGCATCGAGGAGAGGAAGAGGCGGTAACCCCGGGGGTCGACTACCACGACATCGCGGATGTTGTGGTCTCTCATTGTGCCCACGGCGTCGGCGATGGTCGCCGTCGGCGGCAGGGTGACCACGTCGGTGGTGGCGATGGTGCTGATTTTCGGGAAGAACATGGGAACTCGGACCCGGCGCCGCGAACACTGCGGACAAGGTTCTAATTATAGGAGTGTCGGACCGTCAACCGCCAGTCATGGACATGAAGCGGACGACCTTCTCCGGGTTGTCGCGGAACTCGTGCTTCAGCGGCTTGATGGCGATGGCCCTGTGGATATGTTCCTCCAGCTCGGCATCGCTGATACCGGCGCGCAGCAGCGGGCGCAGCTCGTAGTTGGCCTCGTCGCCGAGGCAGAGGTGGAGGGTGCCGTCGGCGCCCAGGCGGACCCGGTTGCACGTCTCGCAGAAGTGTTTGGAGATCGGTGTGATGAAGCCGATTTTCAGGTCGGTCCCGGCCACCTGGGCGTAGCGGGCCGGGCCGCCACCCGGCATGGTTGCCGGCAGCATTTCGTACTGCTGTTCCAGCTGGTTGCGCAGCTCGCCGAGGTCCAGGTAGTGGTCCTCGCCGGCATCCCGCCCGGTACTGCCCACCGGCATGGTCTCGATGAAGCGCAGGGTGAAGCCGTGCTCGATGCAGAAGTCGACCAGGTCGGTGACCTCGTCATCGTTGACGCCCTTCTGGGCCACGGTATTGATCTTGATCGGGCCGAAGCCGGCCGCCTTCGCCGCCATCAGGCCATCGATCACCTTGTCGATGCGACCGCCGCCGGTGGTCGCCTTGAAGCGATCGGCGCGCAGGGTGTCGAGGCTCACGTTGAGGCGGCTGACACCACTGGCGCGGAGCGGCTCGGCGAAGCGCGCCAGACGCACGGCGTTGGTGGAGAGGGAGAGGTCCTCGATGCCGGGGAGCACCCCGAGGCGCGAGGTGATATCGAGCAGTTCCTTGCGCACCAGCGGCTCACCGCCGGTGAGCCGGATCCGCTTCGTGCCCAGGCGACCGAAGGCGGCGACCACCCGTTCCAGCTCCTCCACGGTGAGCCACTCCTCCGGCGAATCGAAGTCGCGAAAGCCCTGGGGCATGCAGTAGGTGCAGCGCAGGTCGCAACGGTCGGTGACGGAGATTCGGAGGTATTCGATGGTGCGACCGAAGGGGTCGACGAGTGACTGGTCCATGGGCGGGCTCCTGGCGATCGGGTAGTGCCCGCGAGTCGGCGGGTCTTGGGGTCATCCTAGCCGATCCCGCAGGGTGGTCAAACCCGTGACCGGGTAGTTCATTTCTTGCTGATTTTCTAATAGTCATAAGCGAAACAGAACCTCAATAAGTCGCCCTTATTACGCAATCAGAAATCTCTGATTGCAGTGGGGTCTCTGC
>CAZGJO010000175.1:0-4447 GCA_964525685.1 uncultured Ectothiorhodospiraceae bacterium
ACTCGCGACCCCAACCTTGGCAAGGTTGTGCTCTACCAACTGAGCTATTCCCGCCCGAACGACTGCGTATTCTACGGATCCGGGTGGGCCTGTCAAGCCTCCCGGCTCGCCATGATCGGCCAGGCCGCTCGCAGGTAGACGATCATCGACCACAGGGTCAGCGCCGCGGCCAGATAGAGCAGCCAGAATCCCAGACCCACCGACGGCAGCCCCAGGAACGGCTCCTGATAGAGCAGCAGCAGCAGCGCCGCCATCTGGGCGGTGGTCTTCACCTTGCCTATCCACGACACGGCGATGCTGGCCCGCTCCCCCACCTCGGCCATCCACTCGCGCAGGGCGGAGATGGTGATCTCGCGGCCGATGATCACCACTGCCGGCAGCGCCATGAGCAGGCCGTGGAAGCTGGTGGGGTTGTTCTCCACCAGCAGCACCAGGGCGGTGGCGACCATGAGTTTGTCGGCCACCGGGTCGAGGAAGGCACCGAAGGCGGAGCTGACGCCCATCCGCCGGGCCAGGAAACCGTCCAGCCAGTCGGTGAGGGCCGCCAGGGCAAAGATCACCGCCACCGCCACGTTGGCCCAGCTGAACGGCAGGTAGAAGACCACCACGAAGACCGGGATGGCGGCGATACGAAGCAGGGTCAGGATGTTGGGTAGGTTCCAGCTCATTCAGGATCATCCACCAGCGTGCAGGGTGTCGTGGATCCGCTGGGCCAGGGATCGGCTGATCCCCGGCACGCGGGCCAGATCATCGACGCCGGCGCGCCTGACCCCTTGCAGCCCCCCCAACTGCTGCAGCAGGGCTTGGCGCCGCTTCGCACCGACCCCGGGGATGTCCTCCAGGGTCGAGGTGTTGCGGCTGCGGGCCCGCTGCTGCTTGTGGCCGCCGATGGCGAAGCGGTGGGCCTCGCCATCCATTTGCTGGATCAGGTGTAGCGCCGGCGAATCCTTGGCGAGTATAAGACCCTCCTCACGGGTCGACAAGAAGAGCGTCTCCTCGCCCGGGCGCCGGTCCGGCCCCTTGGCGATGCCGAGGATGGGGATGCTGTCCATCTGCAGATCCTCGAGTACATCGCGGGCGGCGGCGACCTGGCCGCGCCCGCCATCCATGACCACCAGGTCCGGCAACATCCCCTCGCCCCGGCGCACCTTAGTATAGCGGCGCTGCAGCACCTCGCGCAGGGCCGCATAGTCATCCCCGGGAGCGGCGTCCCGGATGTGGTAGCGGCGGTAGTCCGACTTCACCGGCCCGTTGTGGTCGAAGACCACACAGGCGCCCATCGGGGACTCCCCCTGGGTATGGCTGATATCAAAGGTCTCGATGCGCTGAGGCAACTCCGGCAGATCCAGTTCGCGCTGCAGGGCCTCGAAGCGCTGCAGCAGGTTGCTGCGGCTGGCCAGACGCGACTCCAGGGCGATGCGCGCGTTGTTGGCCGCCATGGTCACCCATTTCGCCCGCTCACCGCGCACCCGATGGCGCAGCTCGACACGACGGCCGGCGCGTTCGCTCAACGCCGCCTCCAGCACCGCCTCGCCGGGGAGGGCCTCCTCCAGCAGGATCTCCGGCGGGATCCCCTGGGGGCCCTCGGCGTGCTCGAGATAGTGCTGGGCCAGGAAGGCCTCGGCGATCTCGGCGGCACTGGCGCCCTCGCTGTGGTCCGGGAAGAAACTCTTGTTGCCCAGGTTGTGGCCGCCCCGGATGATGAAGACCTGGACACAGGCCATGCCGCCCTCCTCCGTCACCGCCACGATGTCGTGGTCCCCCTCGCCGGCAATGATGGACTGCTTCTCCTGTAGACGGCGCAACTGGGCGATCTGATCCCGGTAGCGGGCCGCCGCTTCGAAATCCAGCGCCGTCGAGGCCTGCTCCATGCGTGCCACCAGGTCATCGATGACGGCGTTGCTGCGCCCCTCCAGGAACATCACCGCGTGCCGGACATCCTCGGCATACGCCTCCGGGCTTACCCGATCGACGCACGGCGCGGTGCAGCGCTTGATCTGGTACTGCAGACAGGGGCGCGTACGGTTGTTGAAGAAGGTGTCCTCGCACTGGCGCACCTGGAAGAGCTTCTGCAGCAGGCTGAGGGTCTCGCGCACCGCCATCCCGGACGGATACGGACCGAAATAACGGCCGGCGGCGCGGCGCGGCCCGCGATGGAAGGAGAGCCGCGGGAAGCGCTGCTTGTCGGAGAGGTAGATGTAGGGGTAGCTCTTGTCGTCGCGCAGCAGACCGTTGTAGCGCGGCCGATGGCGCTTGATGAGGGTGTTTTCCAGCAGCAGCGCTTCGGTCTCGGTGGCGGTGACCGTCACCTCGACGTTGGCGATGCGGGCCACCATCGCCCGCGTCTTGGGGCTGTCCACCTGCTTGCGGAAGTAGCTGGCCAGACGCTTCTTCAGGTTGCGCGCCTTGCCCACATAGATGATGGTGCCCTCGGCATCGATCATCCGGTAGACGCCGGGCTCCTCGGTCACGCGGGCCACAAAGGCCGCGCCGTCGAAGCCGGCCGCGCCCTCGTCCTGCTCCGAATCACTCATCGCGTGCGTCCAGCCGTTCCCGGATGGTTGCGAAGACCGTCTCGAACATCGCCGGCGTCAGGCGCCGGGTCTGGGTGTTGTAGCGGCTGCAGTGATAGGAGTCGAACAGGGTCATGCCGGCCAGATCGTGTTCGGCGCCGTGGGCAAAGGGGTGATCGCTCAGGCGCTCGCCCCGGGCGCGAACCACCGCATCGTGGGCCACCTTCCCCAGAGCCAGGACCACCGCCCCGCTCGGCAGCCCGGCCAGCTCCGCCCGCAGGAAATCACTGCACTGGCGTACCTCGGCGCCGGTGGGCTTGTTCTCCGGCGGCAGGCATTTCACCGCATTGGTGATCCGGCAATCGTGGAGTTCCAGGCCGTCGTCCACCCGGTTCGCCTCCGCTTGATTGGCGAAACCGTAGCGGTGCAGCGTGGCATACAGCAGGATCCCGGCATGGTCCCCGGTGAACGGCCGGCCGGTGGCGTTGGCGCCATGCATCCCCGGCGCCAGACCGACGATCAGCAGGCGCGGCAGCGCGGCCCCGAAGGCCGGAACCGGCGCGGCGTGATACGCGGGATGGCTCGCGCGCACCCTGTCCAGGTGTTCCGCCAGACGGGGACAGCGACGGCAGGCGGCGTCGAAGGTCTCAGTCATCGGACTCCACCGGACCCCCGACATCGCCGGACGTCCAGGTCGGTTCGAGCCCGTGTTCCATGGCCAGCCGGACCAGCTCCCCTTCGGAACGGATGGAGAGCTTCTCGAAGATCCGCTGGCGATGGGTGGAGATGGTCTTGGCCGAGACATTGAGGATCTTCGCCATGTCGACCCCGCGCAGACCGCGCAGCATCAGCAGCACGACCTCGATCTCGCGAGCGGTCAGGGCGTCGAACGGGTTGCTGGAGCCCCAGGCCATCCGGCTCAGGGCGATGTGGCTGGCCACCTCGTGGCAGAGATAGCGCTCGCCGCGCGCGGCACTCTCCAGCGCCAGCAGCATCTCGTCGGCGGTGGTGCCCTTGGTGAGGTAGGCCGACGCGCCGGCCTCCAGCATCAACCCCGGAAGCGGACCATCGGTGTAGATGGAGAGCGCAATGATGGCGGTTCCCTCGACCGCCCCGCGGATCCGGCGGGTGGCCTCCAGGCCGCCCATGCCGGGCATGTTCACGTCCATGAAAATGGCATCGGGCTGGAGTTCACGCGCCCGGTTCAACGCCTCCTCGCCGCTTTCCACCTCGCCGACGATGGTCACCCGTCCGGTCTCCTCCAGCAGCCGGCCGATGCCGACCCGGACCAGCTGATGGTCGTCGGCCAGCAACACGCGGTATTGGGGCGTCGACTGCGACATCGGTTTCACCGGGGGACGGACTCAAGAACAGCGCGCGGCGCCGCCGGCACACTCCAGAAGCGGGATCGAATATACCCCCGAGCGGCTCCCGAGTGCAAAGCACCACTCGGCATCCACCACGACGTCCGCCTCCACGGTGCTCCTTCTGGTCCTCACCGAACGCGTACGGTAAGGTAACGCCCCTCGGAGGGCTGGCTGAGTGGTCGAAAGCACCGGTCTTGAAAACCGGCAGGGGCGCGAGTCCCTCCAGGGTTCGAATCCCTGGCCCTCCACCAATACCCCCTTTTCTCCAGATCGATTCAGACTCATTCACAGCGCTTCATCACCCGGCTTTCACTCAGTTATTCATGGTGTTATGGATTACCGGGAGGTGTTCATGGCTCTTCAGGCCGAATCAGATCGTGTCAGTGAATTGTTGGCAAAAATGTGGGTGCAAATGTGGGTCCCATTGTGGACAGCAAAAGTGCTATTCGGATTGGTGTCTAGCGTCAATTACTTTGGCCGGTCGACGTCGTCCGAGACGAAATCCTCCCGGATGTCTGACGTCAATTACTTTGGCCGGTCGGCGTCAATTATTCTGGCCGGTTGAGT
>CAZGJO010000176.1:0-4417 GCA_964525685.1 uncultured Ectothiorhodospiraceae bacterium
CGCCGACCGGCCAAAGTAATTGACGTCAGACAGGTGCCGATTGTGTGGCTTGACCGGGGTGTCCGTTACCATCGAACCACTTCAGTCAAACACTGGTTATCTTGCCCACTTATATGGATACCGTAATGTTTGGCGTAGATAACACTGGAAGCGGGAAAAATCAGGGTGATGCGTACTCGGGAAGTAGAACTCTGGAGACCCAACCAACCGTGTCGGACACATTGCTGGGTAGATCATGGGGACAACAAGCAGGATAACTTATTGATTTAACTGGGAAGGTGGCGGAGAGAGAGGGATTCGAACCCTCGATGGAGCGTTAACCCCATACTCCCTTAGCAGGGGAGCGCCTTCAGCCACTCGGCCATCTCTCCGTATTGGGTCACGGCAGAACCAGTGACACCGGCCGACGTCCCGCGCGGTCTCTCCACACGGGCGCCAGTACTGAACCGCCAAGGATACCGTGCGCGGCCCCCGGGCGTCAAAACCGAAAAGGTTTCAGGGCTGCTGCCCCTCCACGTCCTCTTCGCTCTGGATACGCTCGTAGATCTCTTCGCGGTGAACGGAGACATCCTTGGGCGCGTTGATGCCAAGGCGGACCTGATTGCCCTTGACCCCGAGCACGGTCACGGTGATGTCGTCACCGATGACCAGCGTCTCGCCGACGCGTCTGGTGAGTATCAGCATGGTTTCAACTCCGTTTTCCTGCTACTTCTGTTTCCCCGAAAATCCGATCAAAATTTGTCCAGTCATGATCGGACGCGCATTGTAACACGCCCCCGGTCCAACAGAACCCCCGAAACGCCGCGTATTCACGCGCTTTTCTGGGCATCCTCTTCCAGCTCGAAGGCGTTGTGCAGGGCGCGCACCCCCAGCTCCAGATACTTCTCGTCGACCACCACCGAGATCTTGATCTCCGAGGTGGCGATCATCTGGATGTTGATCCCCTCGCCCGCCAGGGTCCGGAACATGGTCCCGGCGATGCCGGCGTGGGAGCGCATGCCGACCCCGACCAGGGAGATCTTGACGATGCGGTCGTCTCCGGTCACCTCGCGGGCGCCCAGTTCCTTCGCCTGCTCCTCCAGCAGGGACAGCACCCGCTGGTAATCGTTCCGGTGCACGGTGAAGGTGAAGTCGGTGGTGCCGTCGGCGCCGACGTTCTGGATGATCATGTCGACCTCGACGTTGGCATCGCCGATGGGGCCGAGGATGCGGGCCGCCACGCCGGGGGTGTCCGGGACGCCGAGGATGGTCACCTTGGCCTCGTCCCGGTTGAAGGCGATGCCGGAGATCACGGGCTGTTCCATATCGTCTCCCTCGTCCACGGTTATCAGGGTGCCGGGGCCCTCCTCGAAGCTGGAGAGGACCCGCAGGGGCACGTTGTACTTGCCGGCGAACTCCACCGCACGGATCTGCAGCACCTTGGAGCCGAGGCTGGCCATCTCCAGCATCTCCTCGAAGGTGACGGTATCGAGGCGGCGCGCCTTGGGCTCGACCCGCGGGTCGGTGGTGTAGACGCCATCGACGTCGGTGAAGATCTGGCACTCGTCGGCCTCGAGGGCGGCGGCCAGGGCGACGGCGGTGGTGTCGGAGCCGCCGCGGCCGAGGGTGGTGATGCTGCCCTCTTCGTCGATCCCCTGGAAGCCGGCCACCACCACCACGCGACCCGCCTGCAGGTCGGTGTGTACCCGCTGACCGTCGATGTCGAGGATCCGCGCCTTGTTGTAGGCGCTGTCGGTGAGGATGTGGACCTGGGAACCGGTATAGGAGCGCGCCGGGCAGCCGCGCTGTTCCAGCGCCATGGCCAGCAGGGCGATGGTCACCTGCTCGCCGGTGGAGAGCAGCACGTCCAGCTCGCGCCCACCGGCATCCGGATCGACGGAACTCGCCAGTTCCACCAGTCGGTTGGTCTCGCCGGACATGGCGGAGACCACCACCACCACGTCGTCACCGGCGGCGCGACGCGCCTCGACCTTCTTCGCCACCTCGCGGATGCGCTCGACGCTGCCCACCGAGGTGCCGCCATATTTCTGGACGATGAGTGCCATAACGCCCCCTCAGCCCAGCTGCCCGGCGAGCCAGTCGGGGACGCTGGCCAGGGCGGCATCCAGGTTCTCGGGCTGGCTGCCGCCGGCCTGGGCCATGTCGGGGCGACCGCCACCACGGCCGCCGACCTGCCCGGCCACGTGGTTGACCAGATCGCCGGCCTGGACGCGGTCCACCAGGTCGTTGGTGACTCCGGCGGCCAGATTCACCTTCCCCTCGCCGGGCACGCCGAGGATGATCACCGCGGAGCCGAGCTTGTTCTTGAGCTGGTCCATGGTGGTGCGCAGCGCCTTGGCGTCGGCGCCGTCGAGGCGCGCCGCCAGCAGGGTCACGCCGGCCACCTCGCGCGCCTGATCCGCCAGGTCACTGCCCCGGCTGCTGGCCAGCTTCGCCTGCAGGCGCTCGTTCTCCTTCTCCGCCCGGCGCAGCCGCTCCTGGAGCTGTTCCACCCGCTCCTCGACGCCGTCGCGATCGGTCTTCAGCCGCTCGGCCAGCCGCTCGACGGTCAGCTCGGCGCTCTCCAGCCGCTCGAACGCCGCCCGGCCGGTGACCGCCTCGATGCGGCGCACGCCGGCGGCGACCCCGCCCTCCTCGACGACCTTGAACAGCCCGATCTCGCCGGTGCGGGCCACATGGGTCCCGCCGCACAGCTCCATGGAGAAGTGGTCCTCGCCCATGGCCAGCACCCGGACGGTATCGCCGTACTTCTCGCCGAACAGGGCCACCGCGCCCATGGCGCGCGCCTCCTCCATGGAGGTCACGGTGGTCTCCACCGGGGTGTTGGCGCGAATGTGATGGTTCACCAACCGCTCCACCTCGGCCTTCTGATCCGGCGTCATCGGGCTCTCGTGGGCGAAGTCGAAGCGCAGCCGGTCCGGGTCCACCAGCGAGCCCTTCTGCTGCACGTGGTCGCCGAGGACATGGCGCAGGGCGGCGTGGAGCAGATGGGTGGCGGAGTGGTTGTGGGCGGTATCGGCGCGCCGCTCGCCGACGACCTCGGCGCGCAGGCGTTCGCCCACCGCCAGCCGGCCCAGCTTCAGGTGGCCCAGATGGACGTGGGCGTGGCCCTTCTTCTGGGTGTCGATCACCTCGAAGTGGCCGTCGCCGCCGCGCAGCACCCCGGTGTCGCCCACCTGGCCGCCGGACTCGGCGTAGAACGGCGTCCGGTCGAGCACCACGGCGCCCTCCTCGCCGGCCTCCAGCGCTTCCACCGGCTCGCTGCCACGGAACAGGGCGACGATCCGCCCCTCGTCCTGCAGGCGGTCGTAGCCCAGGAATTCGGTCTCCTCGTCCACGTGGATCCCTTCGTGGTAATCGACGCTGAAGTGGCCGGCGGCCCGGGCGCGGGCGCGCTGCGCCTCCATGGCCTTCTCGAACCCGGCCATGTCCACCGCCACGCCGCGTTCCCGGGCGATGTCGGCGGTGAGATCGGCGGGGAAGCCGTAGGTGTCGTACAGGCGGAAGACCGTCTCGCCGTCGAGCTGACCACCCTCGCTGCGGGCGAAGGCCTCTTCCAGGTGCTTCATGCCCTGCTCGATGGTCTCGGCGAAGCGTTCCTCCTCCTTGCGCAGCAGCTCGGTCACGCGCTCGGCGCGCTCCGCCAGCTCCGGGTAAGCCGCCCCCATCTCCGTGACCAGCGGCGCCACCAGGCGGTGGAAGAAGGGCTCGTTCACGCCCATGTGGAAGCCGTGGCGGATGGCGCGGCGGATGATCCGGCGCAGGACGTAGCCGCGCCCTTCGTTGCTCGGCAGCACCCCGTCGACGATGAGGAAGGCGCTGGAGCGGATGTGGTCGGCCAGCACCTTCTGGTGGCTGTCGGCCGGATCGTACGTCGTGCCGGTGGCCTCCGCCGCCGCTTCCATCAGGTGGCGGAACAGGTCGATGTCGTAGTTGGAGTGCACGCCCTGGAGGACGGCCGCCAGGCGCTCCAGCCCCATGCCGGTATCCACCGACGGCTTCGGCAGATCCAGCATGGTGCCGTCGGCCTGGCGGTCGTACTGCATGAAGACCAGGTTCCAGATCTCGACGTAGCGGTCGCCGTCCTCCTCCGGGGTGCCCGGCGGGCCGCCCGGGATCTCGGGGCCGTGGTCGTAGAAGATCTCGGTGCACGGGCCGCACGGGCCGGTGTCGCCCATGGACCAGAAGTTGTCGTCGCCGCTGATCCGCGAGAAGCGCGCCGGGTCGACGCCGACCTCGTCGAGCCAGATGGCGGCGGCGTCGTCATCGTCGACGTAGACGGTGACCCAGAGCTTCTCCGCCGGCAGGCCGAAGACCTCGGTGAGCAGCTTCCAGGCGTCGTGGATCGCCTCGCGCTTGAAGTAGTCGCCGAAGCTGAAGTTGCCCAGCATCTCGAAGAAGGTGTGGTGCCGGGCGG
>CAZGJO010000177.1:0-4273 GCA_964525685.1 uncultured Ectothiorhodospiraceae bacterium
CCTGCCGCATGTGGTCAACTTCGACATGCCGACCAATCCGGAAGATTACGTCCACCGCATCGGCCGCACCGGTCGTGGCGGGGACACCGGCCATGCCTGGTCGCTGGTCTCGGCGGACGAACAGGGTCAGTTCAAGGCGATCCAGCGTCTGGTGGAGTCGGAGATCACGACCCACGTGAAGGAGGGCTTCGAGCCGGTGCAGAAGGCCTCGCCGGCCAAGAAGCCGGGCGGCAACGGCCGCCGGGGCGGCCCGAACAAGGGCAAGGGCGGCGCCCGTTCCGGTCCGGGGCGCAATGCCGGGGCCGGTCAGCGCCCGGGGAACGGCCCGAAGCAGCGCCATCGCGGTCAGGGGAACGGCCAGCGTCGGCCTTCCGGCAACAACAGCTAGGACCGGTCGATCGGGGTCGGTGACGGCCCCGCAACGCCACCACGGGGCGGGTACGCGGCAGCGTGCTCGCCCCGTTTTTCGTTGGGCCGATGGGGGTGTAGCGGACGGCTTCCCGTGGGGCCTCGGCCCGCTCTACGAATCGTCCCAGTCGAAGTCGGTGAGGTCCGCCAGTTCCTCGGGCTCCAGGATCGCCTCGTAGCGTTGGCCGTGGATGATCCAGGTCGGGTAGCTCTGGATGTCGCGCCGGGCGCACTCGAGGGTCATGGGGCTGCCCTGCCCGCCGGGGGCGCATTCGATAAAGGGAAGTGCGTCCTTCGCCTCCCCGAACAATGCGTTCTGCTCCTGACAGGCCGGGCACCAGTGGGCGCCGTAGTAGCGCGCCCCGGTCTCCTCGAGGTGGAGGGCCAGGGCCTCCAGGCGTGAATTCGGCCCGCTGCCCATCTGCGGAACGTTCTGGAGGTGGAGGATGAACATGGCCACGGCGATCACGCCCACGCTCTGGGCGATCCAGTGGCGCCACGGCATCCCCGGCGCCGATTTCGGGTGGCGCTGCCGCGTGAGCAGGACGACCAGGATGAGAGCGGAGAACAGGAAGGTACCCAGGCACCAGGGGCAGACGGCGCCGACCACGAGGAGACCGGCCAGGCTCAGGTAGAGGCTGACCGCCAGGCCGATGAGGGCCAGGGAGGTCAGCCGCCGCCAGCGCTTGAGGATCGGCGGGGTCTGCCAGGCGATGAGCCCCATCAGGACGTAGAGGGCCACGGCCCAGACAAGGATCGGCAGACCGAAGGCGCTGGACCAGTGGCTTTCACGGAACTGCGCGCAGCCGCTGCCCTCCGGACAGAGGGGGGTGCCTGTGGAGAACCAGCCGATGAGCGCGAGCAGCAGACCGATCGCGGCCAGCCCCACGAGGATCCAGTCGGGGGCGTAGACGCGCGGTGTCTGCGATTCGGAGTAGAGTTTCCGCTTGGGCGCGGATCGCTTCTTCTGGCGGTTGGTGGCCAAGGTGTTCTCCTTTGTTGTTCGAGGCCGCGGTCGGGTGTAGTGCGCCCTGTACTTCTTCTTGCCCTCAGGGTAGCGCAGATGACCGCGAAAGGGAGCGGTTCCGTGTCACTGCATCCTTGATGGGGCGCAGGCCTGCGGTCTTCCCGAGGGTGGCGGCAGCGCCCGAAGCCCTGTGCGACAATGGTGCCATGGCAATCACACTGATGATCCAGGGCACCACCTCCGACGCCGGCAAGAGCACCGTGGTCGCCGGCCTGTGCCGGGTACTGGCCCGGCGCGGGGTGAGCGTGGCGCCGTTCAAGCCGCAGAACATGGCGCTGAACAGCGCGGTGACCGCCGACGGCGGCGAGATAGGCCGCGCCCAGGCGCTGCAGGCCGAGGCCGCCGGACTGGCGCCGGAGACCGACTTCAACCCGGTGCTGCTGAAGCCGGCCAGCGACACCGGCGCCCAGGTGATCGTCAACGGCCGCGCCGTGGCGACCCTGGACGCGGTGGCCTACCACGACTACAAGCGCACCGCGCGGGAGGCGGTGCTGGCCGCCCATGAGCGACTGCGTCAACGATTCGACGTGATCGTGGTCGAGGGGGCCGGCAGCCCGGCGGAGATCAACCTGCGCGCCAACGACATCGCCAACATGGGCTTCGCCGAGGCGGTGGACTGCCCGGTGATCCTGGTGGCCGACATCGATCGCGGCGGCGTCTTCGCCCAGCTGGTCGGCACCCTGGAGCTGCTCTCCGAGAGCGAGCGGGCGCGGATCGCCGGCTTCGTCATCAACCGTTTCCGCGGCGACATCGCCCTGCTGCGCGACGGCCTCGACTGGCTGGAGGAGCACACCGGCCGACCGGTGTTCGGCGTGCTGCCGTGGCTGAGCGGCCTCCACCTCGACGCCGAGGACAGCCTCGCCCCGGTGGCCGCTCCCGGCGCGGACGCCGCCGAGGGGGAGCGGCTGCGGGTGGTGGTGCCGGTGCTGCCGCGGATCAGCAATCACACCGATCTCGACCCGCTCCGCGACCACCCCGGCGTCGCCCTGGAACTCGTCGGTCCCGAGCAGACACCGCCACCGGCGGATCTGGTGATCCTCCCCGGCAGCAAGAACGTGCGCGCCGACCGCCGCTGGCTGCGCGAGCACGGCTGGGACGACTACCTCGCCCGCCACCTGCGTTACGGCGGCCGGCTGCTCGGGATCTGCGGCGGCTACCAGCTCCTCGGCGAGCGCATCGACGATCCCGACGGCTGCGAGGGCGCGCCGGGCTCCGAGGCGGGCCTCGGCTGGCTGCGGATCACCACCCGGTTGGCCCCGGAGAAGGCGCTGCACCGCGTCAGCGGCCAGCTGGAGCCGGACGGCGCCACGGTGACCGGCTACGAGATCCACCAGGGGCGCAGCGAAGGCCCCGACTGCGGGCGTCCGCTGGTCCGTCTGGCGGACCGCCGGGACGGTGCCCGCTCCGCCGACGACCAGGTGCGCGGCACCTACCTCCACGGCCTGTTCGACGACGAAGCGGCCCGCCGCGCCCTGCTCGCCTGGGCCGGCTGGCACGGCGCCGCCGACTCCGACCACGCCGCCCGACGCACCGCCGCCATCGAGCGGCTGGCCGATACCGTCGAGGCCCACCTCGATATGGACCGCCTGGATACGCTGCTGGCTGCAACGGGAGAGTGACGATGACCGCTGAACACGTGATCCTGAAACGGCCAATGGAACCCCCTTTCCCCGACGGCCTGGAGGAGCTGGTGGTCGGGATGGGCTGCTTCTGGGGCGCCGAGCGGCTGTTCTGGCAGCTGCCGGGGGTCTGGGTGACCGCCGTCGGCTATGCCGGGGGCGAGACGCCCGACCCCGACTACCGCGCCGTCTGCACCGGGCGCACCGGTCATGCCGAGGTGGTGCGGGTGGTCCACGACCCGCAGACCCTGCCGGTCGAAGCGCTCCTGGCCCACTTCTGGAGCGGCCACGACCCGACCCAGGGGATGCGCCAGGGCAACGACATCGGCCCCCAGTACCGCTCCCTGATCCAGTACCACACCGTGCGGCAACAGGACGCCGCCGAGGCGACCCGGGCACGCTACCAGGCCGCCATGGACGCCGCCGGCTTCGGCGCCATCACCACGGAGATCACCCCGGCGACCCACTTCTGGTTGGCCGAGGCGTACCACCAGCAATACCTGGCGAAGGACCCCGGCGGTTACTGCGGCCTCGGCGGCACCGGCGTTCCCTTCCCGGATTGAGCCGGGTTGGACCTCAGGGCCGGAACAGCGCGGCGGTGGCCGCCGGGTTGGACGGGAACCAGGCGTGCAGGTAGGTGGCGGTGAGGCGGCCGTCGCGGTAGATCGCCTCGCCGTTGCTGCCGCCGTCCCGGGCGCGGGTGCAGTGGGTCAGCGGCGCCAGACCGACCTCGGAGCGGGTGTGGTGGAAGGTGTGGCCGCGCAGCTCGCCCTCCGGCAGCGGCGCCGCCTGCAGACCCAGCCCCTGCAACTTGTCCTCCAGTTGGGCGTGGCCCGGCAGCAGCCCGGCCATGGGCGCGGCACGGCCGTCGGCGTCGGCCAGCTCCTCCAGCAGGTAGAGGAAGCCGCCGCACTCGGCCAGTAGTGGTCGGCCGGCGGCGTGGTGGTCGCGCAGGTCCGCCTTCAGGCCGCTGTTGGCGGCCAGCGCGTCGAGGTGCAGCTCCGGGTAGCCACCGGGCAGCCAGACGGCGTCGGCCGCCGGCAGCCGCTCCCCGGCCAGGGGCGAGAACCAGCAGAGCTCCGCCCCCATCGCCTCCAGCAGCGCCGGATTGCCGGGATAGATGAAGGCGAAGGCGGCGTCGCGGGCGATGGCGATGCGCACCCCGCGCAGCAGCGGCTCCGGTTCCGGCTGCGGCTCCGGCGCGAACGCCACCGGCGCC
>CAZGJO010000178.1:0-4263 GCA_964525685.1 uncultured Ectothiorhodospiraceae bacterium
GATCGAGTCGCAGATCGAGTCGGCGTTCCAGCGCGAGGTCACCCTGCCCTCCGGCGGTGCGCTGGTCATCGACCATACCGAGGCGCTGACCTCCATCGATATCAACTCGGCGCGCTCCACCAAGGGCAGCGACATCGAGGAGACGGCGCGCACCACCAATCTAGAGGCCGCCGACGAGATCGCCCGGCAGCTGCGGCTACGCGACCTCGGTGGTCTCATCGTCATCGACTTCATCGACATGACGCCGGCCCGTCACCAGCGCGAGGTGGAGGGTCGCCTGCGCGACAGCCTCAAGGCCGACCGTGCCCGGGTGCAGATCGGTCGGATCTCGCGCTTCGGGCTGCTGGAGATGTCGCGCCAGCGCCTGCGCCCGTCGCTGGGCGAGCACAGCCACATCGTCTGCCCGCGGTGCAGCGGTCAGGGCACCATCCGTTCGGTGGAGTCCCTCTCCCTCTCGATCCTGCGCGTGATCGAGGAGGAGGCCATGAAGGAGAAGACCGGGCGCATCGTGGTCCAGGTGCCGGTGGATGTGGCCACCTTCCTGCTCAACGAGAAGCGCCAGGGGATCTATGCCATCGAGCAGCGCCAGGATCTGCGCGTGGTGCTGGTGCCGAATCCCGACATGGTCACGCCGCACTTCGATGTGCAGCGGCTGCGGCTGGACGAGATCCCGGCCGACGAGCAGGAACAGGCCAGTTACAAGCTGGTGGCGCCGCGCGAGGAGGAGACGACCGACTACACCGGCGGTTCGACCAGCGTTGGCCAGACCGAGGAGCCGGCGGTGAAGCTGACGGTGCCGCCCGCGCCCCAGCGCGCCCAGCAGAGCGAGACACCGGCGGAAGAGCCGGCGCCCGCCCCCGAGAAGCCGGCCACCAAGCCCCGAACGAAGGCACCCGCGAAGGCCGACAGCGGGGCACCGGCGCGGTCCGAGCAGCCGGCCCCGGCGCCCCGCAAGCCGACCCGCTCCGCCCAGGGGAGCAAGGGTGGCCTGTTCCAGCGCTTCCTCAAGCGGCTGACCGGCAGCGAGCATGTGGATCTGAGTCCAAAGGTCGAAACCAGCGACTCCCCGGCCCCGGACGCCGATCCCAACTCCGCCCCGGGCCACGCCATCAATGATCGTCGCCGCGACAGCGGTGATGGCCGGCGCTCCCGATCAGGTGGTTCCTGCGGCGGGGGCCGCGGTGGTCGCGGCTCCGGCGGCGCCTCCGGTGGCAAGCGCGGTGAGCGCTCGGAAGGCGGTGAGAGTCGCGGCAAGGATCAGGACGGCCGCAAGGGCCAGGACGGCCAGAAGACGCGCGATTCGAAGAAGTCTGCCGAGGGCGCCGCTGCCGAGGGCCGTGGCAAGAATGGCGGCGGCAAGGACAAGCAGAAGCGCGACGACCAGCAGAAGTCAGACAAGCGTCAGAAGCAGGATAGTCAGAAACAGGACGGCCAGAAACAGGACAACCAGAAGCAGGACGCGAAACAAGGCGGCCAGAAGCAGGAAAAGCGCCAGAAGCAGGCGCGTGAAAAGGAAGAGGCAGCCGCCACCCCGGAAGTCGAAGAGGCCGTGACGGAAACCGCCGAGGATACCACCTCCGAGGCGACTTCCACCGAGACCGCCTCCGGCAGTGCAGAGGGCGAGACCGGTTCCGGTCGCCGCCGCTCCTCCAACCGCCGCGGTCGTCGCGGCGGGCGCCGCCGCCGTGGGGGCAACCGCAGCGCCACCGGTGAGCAGGAGACCGGATCCGAGCAGGCCGCTGACGGTGGCGCCGAGCAGACCGCCTCGGGTGATACCGCCACTGATGACCAGGCGGATGGCCAGGCGGCGGAGACGGCCGAACAGGCCACGAACGTAGAAGCGGCTGATACCAAACCGGCACCGGAAGAGACCCCGGCGCAGGAGGAGCCTGTGGTGCAGGAGCAGGCCCCGGCGCAGGAAGAGGCCCCGGTCCAGGAAACGGCTCCCGCTCAGGAGCAGGCTCCGGTCCAGGAAGAGGCTCCCGCTCAGGAGCAGGCTCCGGTCCAGGAAGCGGCCCCAGTCCAGGAAGAGACCCCGGCCCAGGAAGAGGCTCCGGCGCGGGAAGAGACCCCGGTCCAGGAAGAGACCCCGGTTCAGGAAGAGGCTCCGGCTCAGGAAGAGGCTCCGGCTCAGGAAGAGGCTCCGACACCGGAAGAGGATTCCAGGGATGATGAGAGGCCGGCCGAGGAAACGCCCCGCCCCTGATGGTGGCCTGCCCCGCCGATCGGGTACGACCCGGCGGCGGGGTGTCGCGGCCCGCGCTCAGCTCAGAGGCGGCGCCGGATGTCCGCCAGAAGCCCCCGACTCGCCCCTTCGATGAGATCCAGCACGCGTTCGAAGCCCTCATCCCCACCGTAGTAGGGATCCGGGACCTCGGTCTCGCGGCTCTGTTCGTCAAAGCTCAGAAAGAGGTGGAGTTTCTCTTCCTGACCCGGCGGGACGATCCGCTGCAGGTTCCGGTAGTTCTCCCGATCCATGGCCAGGACGTAGTCGAACGTATGAAAGTCTTCCGCCTCCGCCTTGCGGGCCCGCTGCGGCGAGAGGTCGTAGCCGCGATGGCTCGCCGCGGCCTGGGCTCGCGGGTCCGGCGCCTTGCCCACGTGGTAGGCATGGGTACCGGCCGAATCGATGGCGATGCGATCGGCCAGCCCCTCCTCCTCCACGATCCGCGAGAAGACGCCCTGGGCGGTCGGCGATCGACAGATGTTACCGAGACAGACAAACAGGACGCGAACGTCGGCACCCGTGTGCATGATGTGTCCTCCTGCTGGAAATCCGATGGAAATACGTCTAGGTTGTGGAAACAGAGAATGAGAAACGGGGGCATGCGATGATGGCCGAATCCGCACTGGAGTCCGTCGAGGCGCACGCCCGCGCCCTCCTCGGCACCGAGGTGAACTACCGGGGCACCCTCTGCCGGGTCATCGAGTTCATCGAGGATCCGGCGCGGCTGGTCCTCGAGGACGGGAACCACGCCACCCACGTCCAGTCCGACCAGCACGGCGAGGCCCACCGGCGCGTGCCGCGCACCTACACCATCCGGCTCTACCACATCGGCCCCCACGGCGAGGCCACGACGCACCCCGACGCCGCCTCGCTGCTGGCGAGCAATCCGCCGCCGGCTAGCTGAGCTCTTCGGCGGGGACCTTGCGCGCCTCGTCCTCGATCATCACCGGGATGTCGTCGCGGATCGGATAGGCCAGTCGATCCGCGCGGCAGACAAGTTCCTGCTTGTCCTTGTCGTATTCCAGCGGCCCCTTGCAGGCCGGACAGGCCAGAATGTCCAGTAGATGTTTATCCATTGCGCAGACTCTCCAGTCGCTGGCTCAAGGCCGTGGTCAATTCGTCGTCCACCTCCGCCGTGACCGGCAGGAACCAGTGGCGATGGGTCGCATACCGCCCGTACTTCATGGCGTCCTTCTCCGTCATCAGGACCGGCTTCTCGTCATCGAACGCCAGGTCTTCCGGTGCGTACACATGGTGGTCCTGGAACGGGTGGCTGATGATCCGCAGGCCGCGCCGCCTCAGGCTGACGAAGAAGCGTTCGGGATCGCCGATCCCGGCCACCGCGTGGACCGGCTTGTCGGCCAGGCTCTCCAGCGGGCACCGCTCGCCGGTGACCACGTTGATGGCATCGCCGGGGACCAGGCGCATGCCGCACTCGCCCTCCATGGGGGTCCCGTTGCAGACGGTGTAATCGACGTTGCGACCGCGCGACACCGGCTCCCGCAGGGGACCGGCCGGCAGGCAGCGGCCATTGCCGTAACGGCGCCGGCCGTCGACCACGGCGATCTCGATGTCGCGGCGCAGGCGGTAGTGCTGCAGGCCGTCGTCGGTGACGATGATGTTCACATCGGCATGGCGGACCAGGGCGCGGGCGGTCTCCAGGCGGTCCGGACCCACCGACATCGGCCGACCGGTGCGGCGGGCGATGAGGATCGCCTCGTCGCCCACCACCACGGGATCGCTGTCGGGGCGCACCTGCTGGGGCCACTGGCTCGCCCGCCCGCCGTAGCCGCGGCTGACGATGCCGGGCCGCCAGCCCTCGCGCACCAGCTGTTCCACCACCCAGACCGTCAGGGGGGTCTTGCCGCTGCCGCCCACGGTCAGATTGCCGACCACGATCACCGGCACGCCGGCATTGCCGCTCGGCAGCAGGTGCATGCGGTAGCCCAGTCGGCGAACCTGCATGACCCCACAGTAGAGCCAGCTCAACGGGGCCAGAACGCGCGAGACCGCGTCATCGCGATACCAGTATTCTG
>CAZGJO010000179.1:0-4207 GCA_964525685.1 uncultured Ectothiorhodospiraceae bacterium
GCTTGCGCCGCCGGTCGATGCGCACGTAGATGTTGTCCTTCGGGTCGAACTCGAAATCGAGCCACGAACCGCGGTACGGGATCACACGGGAATTGAACAGCAGCTTGCCCGAGGAGTGGGTCTTGCCCTTGTCGTGATCGAAGAAGACACCCGGCGAACGGTGGAGCTGCGAGACGATGACGCGCTCCGTCCCGTTCACGACAAAGGTGCCGTTCTCGGTCATCAGGGGCAGTTCCCCCATGTAGACTTCCTGTTCCTTGATGTCCTTGACGGTCTGGTTTCCGGCCTCCTTGTCATAGATGACCAGCCGCAGCTTGACCCGCAGCGGGGCTGCGTAGGTCATGCCGCGCATCTGGCATTCCTTGACATCGAAGGTCGGTGTGCCGAGCCGGTAGCTGACGTACTCCAGCTGGGCGCTACCCGAATAGCTGGTAATCGGGAAGACGGACTTGAACGCGCCGTGCAGGCCCTTTTCCTCGCGGTTCTCCGGTACCGCCGTCTCCTGCAGGAAGGTACGATAGGAGTCCAGCTGGGTCGCCAGGAGGTAGGGGACGTCCACAATGCTGGCGCGTTTACCGAAATCTTTGCGAATGCGTTTCTTTTCGGTCAAAGAGTAGGCCATGAGAGTTCCTCGGCTAGTCGATCCGTTCCCGTCCCCCGAACTGGGGGGCATCGGCCACCGGCAGCGGCGAAATTCGCCCGCTTACCAGCGGAAAAAGGCCGGCGGCACCATCGCCACCAGCCAAGCAGTATTTCGGCCTTCCCTGGCCGGCGAGACCTGCTGACGCCACATGCGTCGTGGTCCCTTCCGCCGTATTACTTCAGCTCGACGGACGCGCCCGCCTCTTCGAGCTGCTTCTTCATGTCTTCGGCTTCGTCCTTGCCGGCGCCTTCCTTCACGGTGGAGGGGACGCCTTCGACCATCTCCTTGGCCTCCTTCAGGCCAAGGCCGGTGATGCCGCGCACCACCTTGATGACGCCGACCTTGTTGTCGCCGAAGGAGCTCATGACCACATCGAACTCATCCTTCTCCTCGGCGGCACCGGCGGCCTCGCCACCGCCACCGGCGGCCGGGGCGGCAGCAACGGCGGCCGCGGCGGTGACGCCGAACTTCTCTTCCATCGCCTCGATGAGGTCCACCACTTCCATGACGGACATGTTGGAGATGGTTTCGAGGATTTCGTCTTTGGAAACAGCCATTTGGTTACACTCCGTATGCACTGGGTCCGCTCGGGGCGGACCGATTGATCAGATGACTCGACCTCAGCCGGCCTGCTTGGCGTCGCGAACCGCAGCCACGGTACGGACGAGCTTGGCATGGGGTTCCTGAAGGGTCCGGGCGAACTTGGTGATCGGCGCCTGCATGACCGACATGAGCTGGCTGATGGCCTGCTCCTTGTTCGGCAGCGAGGCCAGACGCTCCAGCTCGGAAGCCGGATAGACCTGACCACTGACGGCGACGACCTTGACGTCCAGTTTCGCGTGGTCCTTGGAGAAGTCCTTCAGAACACGCGCCGCCGCACCCGGGTCCTCCATGGAGAATGCCAGAAGCAGCGGCCCGACGAAGGATTCCGCCATGCACTCGAAGTCCGTATCGGACACCGCGCGGGCGGCCAGGGTGTTCTTGACGACGCGCAGATAGACCCCTTCGTTCCGCGCACGTGTGCGCAGATCGGTCATCTGCAGAGCCGACAAGCCCCGGTATTCCGCGGCGATGGCCGAATGGGCACTGGAGGCGACGTCGGCAACCTCCGAGACCAAGGCCTTCTTTTCATCAAGGGTCAATGGCATGGATACTCATCCTCTTTGCCGGGGGCGTGGCCGTATGACCGTGCCCCACCCTGAGCCCATAGTGAACGGGGCGAACCGCCCCGTCCGTGTGATACGGCATCCGGAGTCGGGCGGGCCGATTCCGGTGATACCGTCTACGCAGGCGGGTCGCGATGACCCATTAAGTGCGCTGCACACCGGCGGTCTTTGACAGCCACCGGGGAACCGGTAGCCCAAAGACGGTCATGCGCTCCCTCAGAGGGAGAGGGTCGCCTTGTCCACAGCGAGCCCGGGGCCCATGGTGGTGGACAGCGTCACCTTGCGCATGTAGACACCCTTGGCGGTGGACGGCTTCGCCTTGACCAGGTCCGCCAGCAGCGCGTCGAGGTTCTCGCGCAGCGCCTTGGTGTCGAAATCCGCCTTGCCGATGGTCGCGTGGATCACGCCGCCCCGGTCGGTGCGGTATTGGACCTGACCGGCCTTGGCGTTGCTCACCGCGGTCGCCACATCGGGGGTCACCGTGCCGACCTTCGGGTTCGGCATCAGGCCGCGCGGACCGAGGATCTGGCCCAGCTGACCGACCACGCGCATGGCGTCCGGCGCGGCAATGACCACGTCGTAGTTCAGGTCGCCGCCCTTCATCGACTCGGCCAGCTCATCCATGCCGACAACGTCGGCCCCGGCGGCCGTGGCCGCATCGGCCGCGTCGCCCTGGGCGAAGACGGCCACGCGGGCGCTCTTGCCGGTGCCGTTGGGCAGCACGGTGGAGCCGCGGACCTGCTGATCCGATTTGCGCGGATCCACGCCGAGGTTCACGGCCACGTCCACGGACTGGACGAAACGGGGCGCGGGGAGATCCTTCAGCACGGACAGGGCCTCATCGGCGTCGTAGTAGCGATTGCGATCCACCTTCTCGGCGATCGCCTGCTTGCGCTTGCTCATGCGTGCCATGGTTTACAGACCCTCCACATTGAGGCCCATGCTCCGGGCCGAGCCGGCGATGGTCTTCACCGCCCGCTCCATGTCCTGCGCGGAGAGATCGGGCTCCTTGGTGCGGGCGATCTCTTCCAGCTGCTCGCGGGTCACCGTGCCCACCTTGTTCCGGTTCGGCTCGCCGGAACCCTTGGCCACACCCGCGGCCTTCTTCAGGAGCACGGCGGCCGGCGGCGTCTTGGTGACGAAGGTAAAGCTCTTGTCTGCATAGACGGTGATCACCACCGGGATGGGGAGGCCGGCCTCGACATTCTGCGTCTCGGCGTTGAACGCCTTGCAGAACTCCATGATGTTCAGGCCGTGCTGGCCCAGGGCGGGGCCGACGGGCGGGCTCGGATTCGCCTGTCCGGCGGGCACCTGCAGCTTGATGTAGGCTTCGATCTTCTTGGCCATTTCACACTTCCTCGTTCGGGTTCAGACGCCGGCCACGCGGGCTCCAGCTCCCCGGTTCGGGGCCCTTGCGGGCCCGTTGGATGATACGGTTCAGCCCTTCTCGACCTGGCTGAATTCGAGGTCCACCGGCGTCGAGCGCCCGAAGATGCGCACCGAGACGCGCAGGCGGCTCTTCTCGTAGTCGACCTCTTCCACCGTCCCCTCGAAATCGGTGAAGGGACCGTCGGTAATGCGGACCGCCTCGCCCACCTCGAAGAGGACCTTGGGGCGCGGGCGGTCGCTGCCCTCCTGGATACGCGACAGGATCGATTCGGCCTCCTTCTCGCTGATGGGGGCGGGCTTGTCGGGGCGGCCGCCGATGAAGCCGAGCACGCGAGGGACCTCCTTGATCAGGTGCCAGGTCTCGTCGTTCATCTCCATCTGCACGAGCACGTAGCCGGGGAAGAACTTGCGCTCGCTCTTGCGCTTCTGACCCTCGCGCATCTCCACCACTTCCTCGGTGGGGACCAGGATGTCACCGAAGCTGTCCTCCATCTGGTAGCGCTGGATGCGCTCCTGGAGGGACTTCTTCACCTGGTTCTCGAAGCCGGAGTAGGCGTGTACGACGTACCAACGCATGGTCATAGGATCAGGCTCCCTGTCCGGTCAGGATCTGCACCGCCCACATCAGGAACATGTCCATAAGCCAGAGCATGATGCCGACCAGTATGACCATGACCAGGACCATGAGGGTCGTCTGCACCGTCTCCTTGCGAGTCGGCCAGACGACTTTGCGGATCTCGATGGTCGCGCCCTTGATGAACTCGCGTGCCGTCTGGCCCGGGGCCGTGAACATCGCGATGCCGCCCGCTATCGCTACCGCCGCCAGGATCGTCGCGACCCTGACGAGCAGGGCCTGATCCTCGTAGGCATAGAAGGCGAACAGGCCGCTTACCAGCACCAGTCCCGCCAACGATAGTTTCAGCTTGTCTGCCATCAAGGGTTCGACTTCCTTTGTATGGCAGGCCAGGAGGGACTCGAACCCCCAACCTGCGGTTTTGGAGACCGCTGC
>CAZGJO010000180.1:0-4189 GCA_964525685.1 uncultured Ectothiorhodospiraceae bacterium
GGCGCCGCCCGCGGGGTGGCGCCCCCCGACCCACCCGGTACTTATCCCCGGCGCCCCCCCCCCTGCGGTGGTCGGCGCCGGGCCCGGGGGTGGCCGGAAAATGACGCGGGTCTCTACAGTTGGTCGATCTCGTCCACGGTATGGCCGGACAGGGCCGCCTTGATCCCGGCGTCCATCCGCCGCTGGGCGTACTCGGCACTGGCCGCCTCCAGCGCCTCGATGGCGCGCCGGATCACCGTCGGATCATCGCCGTCACGGGCCCGGCGCAGCGCCTCGATGTTCTCGTCGATGGCCGCGCGCTCCTCGGCATCGAGGAGCTGATCGCCGTCGCTGGCCAGCGCTGCCTCGATGGCCTCGATGACGCGGTCGGCCTCCACCTGCTGCTCGCGCAGTGTGCGGGCGCTCACATCCTCCTCGGCATGTTCCATGGAGGCGCGCAGCATGCGCTCGATCTCGCTCTCTTCGAGGCCGTAGGACGGCTTCACCTGAACCCCGGCCTCGACGCCGGTGGTCTGCTCGCGCGCGGTCACCGAGAGCAGCCCGTCGGCGTCCACCTGGAAGGTGACCTGGATGCGCGCGGCACCGGCCACCATGGGCGGGATGCCGTTGAGATTGAAGCGCGCCAGGGAACGGTTGTCGGCCACCAGCTCGCGTTCTCCCTGGACCACGTGGATCCCCATGGCGGTCTGACCGTCCTTGAAGGTGGTGAACTCCTGGGCGCGGGCCACCGGGATCGGGGTATTGCGTGGAATGACCTTTTCGGTCAGCCCGCCCATGGTCTCCAGCCCCAGGGAGAGCGGTGTGACGTCGAGCAGCAGCATGTCGTCGTCGGGCCGGTTGCCGGCCAGGCGATCGGCCTGGCGTGCGGCGCCGATGGCCACCACCCGGTCGGGGTCGATGTTCACCAGCGGTTCGCGGTCGAAGGTCTCGGCGACCTTCTCACGCACCAGCGGCACCCGGGTGGAACCGCCGACCATCACCACTTCGCTGACTTCGTCGCGATCGATACCGGCATCTCGCAGCGCACGGCGGCACGGTGCCAGGGTGCGCCGCACCAGCGGCTCGATGAGGCCGTCGAAGGTGGCGCGGTCCAGCTGCCCCTGCCAGCGGCGCCCGTCGCCGAGGTCGACATCGAGCGCGGCACTGTCGGCGCTGGTCAGCACCTCCTTGGCCGCACGGGCGTCGCGCTTGAGCCGGCCCACCAGCTGGATGTCGTCGGGGTCGCCGAGGCCGGCCTGTTCGATGATCCATTCGGCGACCACCCGGTCCAGGTCGTCGCCGCCCAGAGCGGAGTCGCCGGCGGTGGCCAGCACCTCGAACACCCCCCGGGTCAGACGCAGGATGGAGATGTCGAAGGTGCCGCCGCCGAGGTCGTAGACCACGTGGATCCCCTCGGCGCCCTCGTCCAGCCCGTAGGCCACCGCCGCGGCGGTGGGCTCGTTGAGCAGGCGCAGCACCTCGAGGCCGGCCAGACGCGCGGCATCCTTGGTGGCCTGGCGCTGGGCGTCGTCGAAGTAGGCCGGGACGGTGATCACGGCGCCATGCAGCGCGTCACCGAGGCTCGCCTCGGCCCGGGCGCGCAGGGTCTTCAGGATCTCGGCGGAGACCTCTACCGGCGACACCTCGCCGCCGGCGGTACGCAGCCGCGGCACGCTCTCGTCGTCTTCGTCGAAGGTGTACGGCAGGCGGTGGCCGCTGGCGCGGATGTCCGCCAGACCGCGCCCCATAAAGCGCTTCACCGAGACGATGGTGTTGGCCGGATCCTCGGCGGCGGCGGCCAGGGCCTCGTGGCCGACCACCGGTTCACCGTCGGCACGATAGCGCACCACCGACGGCAGGGCATGGCGACCCTGCTCGTCGGGCAGGGTCACCGCCTCGCCGGAGCGGATGGTGGCCATCATGGAGTTGGTGGTGCCGAGGTCGATGCCCACCGCCAGACGATGTTCGTGGGGGGCGCTGGACTGACCCGGCTCGCTGATCTGCAATAGTGCCATGGTGTGAGAAGCCGTCTTCAGGGAATCAGGGTGATGAACGGGCCGGACCGGCCTCAGAGGGCGTCGTCCAAGGCCTCTTCCATCTCGTCGACCTCGCTGGCCAGCTTGTTGAGGAACTGCAGCCGGCGCACGCCGTCGGCGGCGCGCGCCAGGGCCGCCTCGTCCCCCGCCGCGAAGGCGCTGCCCAGGGCCTGCCGCTCGCTCCGCAGGGACTCGTCCAGGCTCGCGCGCAGGCGCTCCCGCTCACCGAACGGATCCGCCTCATCGCGGATCCCGGCCAGTTTCTCGCGCAACTCCATCTGCTCCATCAGGAAGGCCGGGTCCATGGCCGTGTTCTGCTCATCGTCGAGGGCGACACCGCGCCGCTCCAGAAGGTAACGCGCGCGCGCCACCGGATCCTTCAGGACCCGATAGCCCTCGTTGATCCACGCCGCCCGCTGGACCGCTGCCAGCCGCTCGCTGTCGGCGCCGTCGGCGTGGCGGTCGGGATGGGCCTCGCGCTGCAGCTCGCGGTAGCGTTCGGCCAGCCGCTCGCGATCCACCTCGAAGGTCTCCGGCAGGTCGAAGAGTTCGAAGTAGCTCGGCTGCGCCGATTCAGACATTGAAGCTCTCGCCGCAGCCGCACTCGTCCTTCACGTTGGGGTTGTTGAAGTAGAACCCCTCGTTCAGGCCCTCGCGGCCGTAGTCCAGCTCGGTGCCGTCCAGATAGATCAGACTCTTGGGATCCACCACCACCTTGACGCCGTTGGATTCGAAGACCTGGTCCTCGGGCTCCACCTCGTCGGCGAACTCCAGCACGTAGGCCATGCCGGAGCAGCCGGAGGTGCGCACCCCGAGACGCAGGCCGACCCCCTGTCCGCGGGATTCGAGATAACGGCGCACGTGGTCGGCGGCCGCATCGGTCATCGTGATCGACATACCGCCTCCGTTGTCTTCAGGCGCTGCGCGCCTCGCTCGATTCATCGGAGGAGCCGGCGGCCTCACCACCCCCCTGATGCTCGTGGTAGTCGGCGATGGCCGCCTTGACCGCATCCTCGGCCAGCACCGAGCAGTGCACCTTCACCGGCGGCAGGGCCAGCTCTTCGGCGATCTCGGTGTTCTTGATCTGCTGCGCCTCCTCCAGGGTCTTGCCCTTGACCCACTCGGTGAGCAGGGAGCTGGAGGCGATGGCCGAGCCGCAGCCGTAGGTCTTGAACTTCGCGTCCTCGATGACGCCGTCGTCGTTGACCTTGATCTGCAGCCGCATCACGTCACCGCAGGCCGGGGCGCCGACCATGCCGGTGCCGACGGTGGTGTCGCCCTTCTCGAAGGCGCCGACGTTGCGCGGATTCTCGTAGTGGTCGATGACCTTGTCACTGTAAGCCATGATTGCTCACCTCGCTGATTGCGGTGACCGGCGACGGCCGGTCGTCCTGTTATTAATGGGCCGTCCACTCCACAGATTCAAGGTCGATGCCGTCCTGATACATCTCCCAGAGCGGCGACAGGGCCCGGAGCTTGTCGAGCTTCTTGTGGAGGATATCCACCGCGTAGTCGATCTCCTCCTCGGTGGTGAAACGGCCGATGGAGAAGCGGATGGAACTGTGGGCCAGCTCATCGCTGCGCCCCAGGGCGCGCAGCACGTAGGACGGCTCCAGGCTGGCCGAGGTACAGGCCGAGCCGGAGGAGACCGCCAGCCCCTTGAGTGCCATCATCAGCGACTCGCCCTCGACGAAGTTGAAGCTGATGTTGATGTTGTGCGGCACCCGCTGTTCCAGATCGCCGTTGACGTAGATCTCCTCGATGTCGGAGAGACCATCGAGCAGGCGATCGCGCAGCATGCGCACGCGCTCGTTCTCGGTGGCCATCTCCTCCTTCGCGATCCGGAAGGCCTCGCCCATGCCGACGATCTGGTGGACCGGCAGGGTGCCGGAGCGCATGCCGCGCTCGTGGCCGCCGCCGTGGATCTGGGCGTTGATGCGCACCCGCGGCTTGCGCCTCACGTAGAGCGCGCCGATCCCCTTGGGGCCGTAGGCCTTGTGGGCGGAGAGCGAGAGCAGATCGATGTTCATCGCCTCGACGTCCACCGGCGCCTTGCCGGCGCTCTGGGCCGCATCCACGTGGAAGAGGACCTTGTTCTCGCGGCAGAGGGCGCCGATGGCACCGATGTCTTGGATGACACCGATCTCGTTGTTCACGTGCATGATGGAGACCAG
>CAZGJO010000181.1:0-4180 GCA_964525685.1 uncultured Ectothiorhodospiraceae bacterium
CGGCGGCCATGGATGGCCGCCGTCGAGCCTACAGGATGTATTCACGGCGCCCCCCCGGTCACGCCCCTCCATACCCCGGCCCGCCGCGACAACAGTCGATAACACGGGCCATGGACGGTACTGGACAGCAAAGGGCCCCGCATCCCTCAATGGATGCGGGGCCCTTGTCATCCTCCGCCCTCGTCAACGGACGGCGGGCAGAGGCTCAGAACTCCCGGCGCAGAGTGAAGGCGCCGCGGAGCTGGCCCGGCTGGTAGCCGGTGGCGTCGTCGTCCGGATAGTACTCATCGAGGGTCGCCCGGACCTCATCGGAGATGTCCTCGCCGTGGCAGGTCATGCAGGCCTCGCCGGCGGGGATCGCCATCATGTAACGGAACTCGCGGCCACCCTCTTCGGTCTTGTGGACCTCGTAGTGGTCGATGCCTTTCGGACCCTGACCGCGCTCTCGACGCTCATCGAAGCGCGCGAGGATCTCGGCCTCCCAGTCGTCGGGCGTGTTTTCGGTATTGCGGATCTGGAGGCTGGTGCGGGCAACATCGCCATTGTACGTCTCGGAGGCATCGGCGGCGATGGCCGGCGCCTTGTCACTGCAGACCCGGATGGCGGAGATGGGCCCCTCCTCCTGCATGGCCGACAGCAGTTCCCCCTGGAGCTGCTCGGCGAACTGCTGGATGACGGCGCGGCTCTCCTCGAGATGTTCGTTGACCTGACGGTCGAGGGCCTCGGTGGCCATGGCCGGGGCGGCCATGGCGAAGGTGGTCATTAGCGCGATGGTACGTTTCATGGTGTCTAGCCTCCTGGCTATTGGGTGGTACGGGAAGCAAACGGGGCCATGCTCGCCACGGCGTCGTCTGCGATCCAAGGGTCGGGCGCTGCAACGGGTCATGTTAACAAGGGCTGATGGAGCAGCCCAAGCCGAACTCGATCGGTTCACCTCTGCACAACATAGACCACAACGCCGATACGCACCTCTCCGACGTTTTCACGCGCCCTTGGGCGCCATATCTGTCATTCGGTTCGGACGGATCATTGGCCACCTCTGCCATCCATGGCAGACTGTCCGGCATGAAATCGAACAGCCCCGCACCCACCGACGATGCCGCCATTCCCGGGAAGAGCGGCGCCGCGAACCCGGACCTGAGCGCCGAGCTGCAGAGCTCGCTCGAGGCCTTCCGCGATCCGGCCATCCTGCTCTCCCCCGATTACACCATCCTGGCGACCAACAGCGCCTACGAGGCCACCTACAGCGACGGAAGTCCCATGGTCGGCCGCAAGTGCTACGAGGTCTCGCACCACTACCGCGCCCCGTGCGATCAGGCCGGGGAGAACTGCCCACTGAAGGAGTGTATCGAGAAGGACCGCGCCCAGCGCGTGCTGCATCTGCACCACACCCCGCGAGGCGAGGAGCACGTCGATGTCCACCTGACCCCGGTCCGCAACGCACAGGGGGAGCTCGAGTACTTCATCGAGGTCATGCACCAGGCCCAGGCGGCCAGCACCTCCGCCAGTGCCCCCAAGGGACTCATCGGCCGCTCACCGCCCTTCAACCGCATGCTGGAGCTCATCCAGCGCGTGGCGCCGCGGCTGACCACGGTGCTGCTGCTCGGCCCCTCGGGAACCGGCAAGGAGCTGGCCGCCCTGGCGCTGCACGAGGCCAGCACCCGTTCCAACGGCCCCTTCGTGCCGGTGGACTGTTCCGGGCTGACGGAGACGCTGTTCGAGTCGGAGCTCTTCGGCCACGAGAAGGGGGCGTTCACCGGGGCGCAGTACCGCAAGGTCGGCCTGGTGGAGGCGGCCCGCGGCGGCACCCTCTTCCTGGACGAGATCGGGGATGTGCCGCTGGACCTCCAGGTCAAGCTGCTGCGGCTGCTGGAGACCAACACCTTCCGCCGCGTCGGGAGTGTCGAGCCGCAGCAGGCCGACTTCCGCCTGGTCTGCGCCACCCACCGCAATCTGCGGGCGATGATCGCCGAGGGGACCTTTCGGGAGGACCTCTACTACCGCATCGGCGCCTTCCCCATCGAGCTGCCGAGCCTGGCCGAACGGGTGGAAGACCTCCCGCTGCTCGCCCGTTCCCTGCTCCAGCGTCTGGAGCCGGAGCGGGAGCTGGAACTCTCCAACGAGGCGCTCAACTGTCTGAGCCAGTACGCCTTCCCCGGCAATATCCGCGAGCTGCGCAACATCCTCGAGCGCGCCAGCGTGCTCTGCCACGACAACATCATCCGGCCGGACGACCTGCCGCCGGAGTGCCAGTGCGGGGAGGATGTTCAGGCGATGGGCTCGCCGATCCACCACGACCGCATCGTTCCGCTCAAGGACGCCGAACACAACTACCTCCGCTGGGCCGCGGCCCGCTTCCCCGGCGACCGCCGGGAGCTGGCCAACCGGCTGGGTATCAGCGAACGCAGCCTTTACCGTAAACTGCAGCGCCTTGAAGAGGACGGTGCCGGCTGATCCGGCCCGAACGCCCGCGAACACAGAAGGACTAGACCCATGCATGACAACCAGCCCCAGCGCCACCCCACGAACCCGGTCCGCGTGGGCAACGTGACCATCGGGGGCGGCCATCCGGTGGCGGTTCAGTCCATGACCAACACGGACACGGCCGATGTCATGGCCACGGCGATCCAGATCAAGGAGCTGGCCCGCGCCGGGTCGGAGCTGGTCCGGATCACCGTGAACTCCGCTGAGGCCGCCGCGGCCGTGCCGGCCATCCGCGAGGAGCTCCAGCGCCTGGAGGTGGACGTCCCGCTGGTGGGCGATTTCCACTTCAACGGCCACAAGCTGCTGACCAACGAGCCGGCCTGCGCCGAGGCGCTGGACAAGTTCCGGATCAACCCCGGCAACGTCGGCAAGGGCGCCCGGCGCGACGACAACTTCGCCGCCTTCATCGAACTCGCCTGCCGCTACGACAAACCGGTGCGGATCGGGGTGAACTGGGGCAGCCTGGACGCCGGTGTACTGGAACGGCTCATGGACGAGAACGCCGCCCTCCCCGAGCCACGCCCCCCGGAGGCGGTGATGCGCGATGCGGTGGTGACCTCGGCAGTGGAGAGCGCGCGGCACGCCGAAGCGTTGGGGCTGGGCGCCGACCGCATCATCCTGTCGTGCAAGATGAGCGGTGTGCAGGACCTCATCGCCGTCTACCAGGACCTTGCGGGACGCTGTCACTACCCCCTCCACCTCGGCCTCACCGAGGCGGGCATGGGGAACAAGGGGGTCGTCGCCTCCACGGCGGCCCTGGCGGTCCTGCTGCAGCAGGGCATCGGCGACACCATCCGGATCTCCCTGACGCCGGAGCCCGGCGGACCGCGCACCGGCGAGGTGGAGGTCGCCCAGCAGATCCTCCAGAGCATGGGCCTGCGCAGCTTCACCCCGGCCGTGGTGGCCTGCCCCGGTTGCGGACGCACCACATCGACCTTCTTCCAGGAGCTGGCGCGGGATATCCAGGCCTATCTGAACGAACGCATGCCGCAGTGGCGCAGCCGCTACCCCGGTGTCGAGGGCATGACCGTGGCCGTGATGGGCTGCGTGGTGAACGGCCCGGGGGAGAGCAAGCACGCCGACATCGGCATCAGCCTGCCGGGCACCGGCGAGACCCCCGTGGCACCGGTGTACGAGGATGGCGAGAAGACGGTCACCCTGAAGGGCGAAGACATCGCCGTGGAGTTCCAGGCGCTGGTGGAGCGCTACGTCGAGCGGCGTTTCGCCCCCGCTTCCGAAGAGGCCTGAACCCGTTCAATCCTCGATGAGGGTCATCATCTCCCGCAACCAGGCGGGGATGTCCTTCGGCACACGGGAGGTCACCAGGCTGCCGTCCACCACGACCTCGCTGTCCACCGCGTCGCCGCCGGCGGCGCGGATCTCGTCGAGCACCCCCTGATGGCTGGTCAGGCGACGGCCCCGCACCCGGTCCGCCGAGACCAGCAGCTGGGGGCCGTGGCAGATGGCGGCCACGACCTTGTCGGCGTCCATGAAGTGGCGTACCCGTTCCAGGATGGCCGCGTCCTCACGCAGGCCGGCCGGCGCCTTGCCGCCGGGCAGGACCAGGACACCGTAGGCGTCCGGGTCGGTCTCCGCCACGGTGCAGTCCACCTCCACCTCGTAGCCCTTCTTGCCGGTGATGGGCGCGCTGCCCGGCGCCGCCACATCCACATCGATGCCCGCCTCCAGCAGCCGG